>JBFYXI010000229.1:0-18770 GCA_041310635.1 Desulfuromonadaceae bacterium
AGCTGCGCACGGGATCACTACTATCCATGTGGCGGAAGGTCACGGCAATTTGCATGGTCTTTCAACCTCCTGAGGTGTTGGAAAATCCGGTTTGATGCCGGAATGCCTTGCTGAGAGTATACCCGGTCGGCGCCATCTGGCCAGCTGGTCGTCGCTCAAAACAGGCGGCGGCGCTGGGTCGATGAGCCGAGATTGAGCATCTCCCGATATTTGGTCACGGTGCGGCGGGCGATGTCGATCCCCTGGCGGCGCAGCAGTTCCACGATCTTCTGGTCCGAATGCGGCTTGCGCGGGTTTTCGGTGGCGATGATGTCGCGGATCTTGCTCTTGACGCTTTCCGAGGCCACCGCGTCGCCTTCAGTGGTGTTGATCCCGCTGTTGAAGAAGTATTTCAGTTCGAACAGCCCCTGCGGCGTCTGCACGTACTTGTTGGTGGTCACGCGGCTGACGGTCGATTCGTGCATCTCGATATCCTCGGCCACGTCGCGCAGCACCAGCGGCTTGAGGTGTTCCACGCCCCGGTCGAAAAACTCGCGCTGGAACTTGACGATGCTCTTGGTGACCTTGTAGATGGTCCGCTGACGCTGATGGATGCTCTTGATCAGCCAGAGCGCGCCGCGCAGCTTGTCCTGGATATATTCGCCGGCCTTGGCGTCGAGCGGCACCGCCCCGGACAGGGCGCTGCGGTAGAAGGCATTGATGCGCAGATTGGGCAGCCCCTCGTCGTTGAGCATGACCACGTACTCGTCGCCGATCTTGTAGACGAAGATGTCGGGGAGGATGTAGTGGACCTCGTCCTGGCTGTACTGGCTCCCCGGGCGCGGGTCGAGGCCGCTGATCAGCTTGGCGGCGGCCAGCACCTCGTCCAGCGACACCTGTTCGCTGCGGGCGATCTGCTGGTAGCGGCGATTCTCCAGGTCTTCGATGTAGCGGGTCAGCAGGGTCTCGACCAGCGACCCCTGCATGCCGAGCTGCTCGACCTGGCGCAGCAGGCACTCCTGCAGCGAGCGCGCGGCGACGCCGGGGGGATCGAACTCCTGAACGATGCGCAGCACCCGCTCGGCCCGGCCCGGCGTGCTGCCGAACCGCTCGGCGATCTCCTCGACGGAGGCCTGCAGATAGCCGTCGTCATCGAGGTTGCCGATGATCTCTTCGGCGAGCTGGCGGTCCAGCCCCTCCAGGGCCGAGAGCTTGAGCTGCCACTGCAGGTGATCCTGCAGGGAGGGCTTGCGGGTCAGCAGGTTCTCGTAGGAGGGCCGGTCTTCGTCGTCTTCGTAATTGTCGGTGGTGGTGCCGCCGAGGCTGTAGCTCTCCAGGTAGGTGTGCCAGTCGATTTCACCGAAACTGCCGCGGTCTCCTTCGACCTCGCGCAGCTCCGCCTCGCTCTCCACCACCGGCTCGCCCTCGACCTCGCTGGCCAGCTCGCCCAGCTCAACCTGCTCGTCGACAGCTTCCTGCCCCTCCTCGAGGACCGGATTTTCCTCCAGTTCGGCACGCACCACATCGAGCAGCTCCATGCGGGAGAGCTGCAGGAGCTTGATCGCCTGCTGCAGCTGGGGAGTCATTACCAGCTGCTGGCTGAGTTTGAGTTGCTGGCGGATTTCCAGGGCCATAGGGTCTTGCCGCTAGAGGCGGAACTGCTCGCCGAGATAGATGGCCCGTGCCCGGGGACTGGCGGCTATCGCTGCCGGATCCCCTTCTTCGAGGATGCTCCCCTCGTTGAGTATGTAGGCACGGTCGCAGACGCCCAGCGTCTCGCGCACGTTATGATCGGAAATCAGCACGCCGATGCCACGCTCCTTCAGCTGGACGATGATCTCCTGGATATCGAGCACGGCAATCGGGTCGATCCCGGCAAACGGCTCATCGAGGAGCATGAAGCGGGGTTCCAGCACCAGCGCCCGGGCGATCTCGGTACGCCGGCGCTCCCCCCCCGAAAGGGCATAGCCGAAACTGCGCGCGACGTGCTGCAGCCGGAATTCCTCGAGCAGCCGGTCTTTGCGCCGTTCGCGCGCGGCCGGCTGCTTCTCGATCGTCTCCAGGATGGCCAGCATGTTCTGATCCACGGTAAGGCGGCGGAACACCGACGGTTCCTGGGCCAGATAGGAGATCCCCAGGCGGGCCCGCTGGTGCATCGGCACCCGGGTGAGATCCTGCTCGTCGAGCAGCACCTGCCCGGCATCGGGGCGTACCAAGCCGACCACCATGTAGAAGGAAGTGGTCTTGCCGGCGCCATTCGGCCCCAGCAGGCCGACCACCTCGCCCGAAGCCACTGCCAGGTCGACCGATGCGACCACCTGCCGGCGCTGGTAGGTCTTGCACAGACCGCGTGCCGTCAGGCGGTGGCTCAACGACCAGCCTCCCCTTTCGGCGTGAACACGGCATTGACCCGACCGTCCTGACCGCTTTTGACCACACTGCGGTTGTCCTTGAGGAACAGCACGATCTCATGCCCTTGCACCGAGTTCTCGCCATCGCTCACACGCGGGGAGCCGCTCAGCACAATGCGCTCCTCGGCCCGGAAATACTCGGCCCGGGCACCGGTGGCAATGCGCTTGCCCTGCACGATACGGACATTCCCTTCGGCAACGATCCGGTCGACATCGCCGTCGCCGGCCGCCGCGTGAATCGTCAAGCGGTCGCCGTTGATGGTGACGTCGCCCTGCCTGGCTACGGCGTGGCCGACGAACACCACGGTCCTGGCGACATCGTCCGCGTCCATGCGGTCAGCGGAAATTTCCACCGGCTCGCGGCTGCCGGGACCCAGCGGCGCCGCTGGCGCGGCAGCCGCCGTTCCGGCCATCAGGATCAGGCCTGCCATCAACATCCAGCAACGACTCATGAACTCTCCCGCGCTAACGCCGCGGCCGCAGCGTCGCATGAACCTCGGAACGCACCCGCAGGCGCTGAGTTTCCAGATCAAAGTCCAGGCCAACCCCATCGAGTTCCAGGTCGGCCGACGTCAAATGGACCGGCGCGTCGGTACGGATGGTCCGGTCCGCCTGGTGATAGGTCAGCCGATCGGTCCGCAGCGTGTAGCCGCTGCGGCTGACGATTTCGACCTCACCCTCGATCTCCACCACCGAAAAATCGGCGTTGACCCGACCGTTGAGCGCCTGCAGCGTCCCCTGCTCGATGCCGGCCGCGTCGAAAAAGGTCAGGTGCGGGTTGCTGACCGTGGTGATGCGCTCGTCGGTGCGATGCGCCGCCTGCCTGGCCACCAGCCGCCAGCGGGCTAGCCCGCCTTCACTGTGGGTGTAGTCGATATCCTGCAGGGCCAGGCTGACCCCTTCGGGCAGGGCTTTGACCACCTCGGCGATCTCCACCGCCGGGCGGTAGCGCAGGGCCACGGTGACCGCCAGGCCGGCCGCCAGGAGCAGCGCCAGGAACAGGAGCAGGTTACGCGCTTTAAACAGGGTCATCGCCGGCGCAACTATAGCATTGCGGGCAGTGGGGAGTAAAGAGTGAACTTTTGGCTTGGCATGAGATTTGAATAGCTAAAGGGGTTCGGCAAAATAGCGGTCGGTGAGCGGCTCCCAGTGGCCGCCAGCCTGGAGCAGCAGGTCGCAGATTTCACGTACCGCACCGCGCCCGCCGGGGGCGTGCGTGATGTAGTGCACATGCGGCTTGAGCTCCGCCATGGCATCGGCCACCGTCGCCGCGAAACCGACCCGGCGCAGCACCGGCAGATCGGGAAGATCATCGCCCACATAGGCCACGGCATCGGCGGTCAGGCCGGTTTTCGCCAGAATCTCGCGAAACGGCAGCAGCTTGTCTTTCGCCCCCTGGTAGACCAGTTCGATTCCCAGTTCGCTGGCCCGCCGGTCAACCACCGGCGACTGTCGGCCGGTAATAATGCCGACGCGGATGCCGGCACGCTGCAGCAGCTTCAGACCATGGCCATCCCTGACGTCGAAGGCCTTGGTCTCGCCGCCGCGGTCGTCGTAGATAATCCGGCCGTCGGTCATGACCCCATCGACATCGAGCAGCAGCAGGCGGATTTTTGCCAACCGGGCCTGCATCAGACCACCCCGGCGCGCAGAAGGTCGTGCAGATGGATGATGCCGACCGGCCGGCGGCTTTCGTCGCTGTCGAAGACGAACAGTGAGGTGATGGCGAACTCCTCCATGCGTTGCAGGGCCTTGGCAGCCAGATTGGCGCGCAGGATCCGCTTCGGCTGGGGATTCATGAACTCGCGGATCGGCCGGTGCAGCAGTTCGACCCCCTTCTCGATGGTCCGGCGCAAGTCGCCGTCGGTGAAGACGCCGACCAGGCTGCCATCGGCATCGATGACCCCGGTAATCCCGAGCTTTTTATCGGAGATTTCGTAGAGGGCATCCTTGAGCGGGGTCTCCAGGCTGACCGCCGGGATCGCCGCACCGTCGTGCATGAGGTCCTCGACCCGCAACAGCAGCCGCTTGCCGAGGGCGCCGCCGGGGTGGTAGAGGGCGAAATCCTCCTCGCGGAAGCCGCGTTCGAGGAGCAGGGCCACCGCGAGGGCGTCGCCCATGGCCAGGGTGGCGGTAGTGCTGGCGGTGGGCGCCAGCTGCAGCGGGCAGGCCTCCACCTTTACCGAAATATCCAGAAAGATATCGCCGGCCCGCGCCAGAGTGCTGGCCGGGTTGCCGGACATGGCGATGAGCGGCAGACCCATGCGCTTGATGACCGGCAGGATGCGGCTCAACTCCTCAGTTTCGCCGGAGTTGGAGACGGCAATCACCACGTCGCCCTTGGCAAGCATGCCGAGATCGCCGTGCACCCCTTCGGCCGGGTGCAGAAACAGCGCCGGGGTCCCGGTGGAGGCCATGGTCGAGGCGATCTTCTGGCAGATCAGCCCCGACTTGCCCATGCCGGTGATCACCACCCGGCCGCTGCAGGCGAGGATCAACTGCACGGCACGCACAAACTCACCGTCGATCCGGTCGGTCAGCGCCGTCACCGCTTCGGCCTCGATGCGCAGAACCTTGCGCGCCGCTTCAAGGATATCGTTCATGACGGCAGCGTCTCCTTGACCAGGGCATCGATCGCCAGAATCTGGCGCAGCAGCCCTTCGACCTGGGCCAGGGGCAGACTGTTGGGCCCGTCGCACAGCGCCCGGTCGGGATCCTCGTGGACCTCCCAGAACAGGCCGTCGATCCCCGCGCCCACCGCCGCCCGCGACAGCGTGCCGACGAACTGGCGCTGTCCCGCCGAGGCGGTGCCGGCCCCGCCCGGCAGCTGCACCGCGTGGGTGGCGTCGAAGATCACCGGGCAGCCGGTTTCGCGCATGATCGGCAGGGAACGCATGTCGACCACCAGGTTGTTGTAACCGAAGGAGGCGCCGCGCTCGGTCAGCAGGATGTTGCGGTTGCCCACCGCTTCCAGCTTGCCGACGGCGTTTTTCATATCCCAGGGGGCCAGAAACTGCCCTTTCTTGACGTTGACCACCCGGCCGGTGGCACCGGCGGCGGCCAGCAGATCGGTCTGCCGGGACAGGAACGCCGGAATCTGCAGCACGTCGAGCACTTCGGCGGCCGGGGCCACCTGGCTGAGGTCGTGCACGTCGGAGAGCACCGGCACACCGATGTCGCTCTTCACCCGGGCAAGAATCCGCAGGCCTTCATCCATCCCCGGACCGCGGAAGGAGCTGACCGAGGTGCGGTTGGCCTTGTCATAGGAGGCCTTGAAGATCAGGCCGATCCCCAGTCGCGCGGCGATCCCCTTGAGGGCTGCGGCGGTGCGCAGGGTGTGGTCGAGGCTTTCGATCACGCACGGCCCGGCAATCAGCACCAGCGGCCGGCCGCCGCCGAAGATCGCCTCGCCGACGCGGACTTCGCGCACCATGGCTAGCCTTTCCGCGCCTGCAGGCAGGCGCCGACGAACGATTCGAAGAGCGGATGGGGATCCATCGGCCGCGACTTGAACTCGGGGTGGAACTGGCAGCCGAGAAACCAGGGATGGTTCGGCAGTTCGACGATCTCCACCAGGTCCTCCTTGCTGTAGGTCCCCGACACCACCAGCCCGCACTCCTGCAACTGGCGGCGGTAGCTGTTGTTGAACTCATAGCGATGGCGGTGGCGCTCGCCGATCTCGTCCTGGCCGTAGATGCGCCGGGCCAGGGTCTGGGCGGCCAGGGCACACGGGTAGGCGCCGAGGCGCATCGTTCCCCCCTTGCCTTTGACGCTCTTCTGCTTCTCCATGATATGGATCACGGGATTTTTCGCCTCTTCCTTGAACTCGCTGGAGTAGGCGTCCTCGATGCCGCAGACGTTGCGGGCGAATTCGACCACCGCCATCTGCATGCCGAGACAGATGCCGAAAAACGGGATCTTCCGCTCGCGGGCGTGGCGGATCGCGGAGATCTTCCCCTCGCTGCCGCGCTCGCCGAAGCCGCCGGGGACCAGGATGCCGTCGACATCGTCGAAAGTGCCGCCGATGCCGTGGCGCTCCAACGCCTCGGAATCGACGTATTTCAAGTTGACCCGGCAGTCGTTGCCGATGCCGCCGTGGACCAGCGCCTCGGAAAGGGACTTGTAGCTTTCGGTGAGGTCGACGTACTTGCCGACGATGGCGATGGTAGTCTCGCCGGCCGGCTCCTTGACGCGCTTGACGATCCGCTGCCAGGCCGCCAGGTCGGGGGCCTTGGTCCAGATGTTGAGCGATTCCACGATGCGCTCGTCGAGGCCCTGTTCGTGGAAGGCGATCGGCACCTCGTAGATGTTCTCGACATCCCGGGCGGTGATCACCGACTCCTCGCGAACGTTGCAGAACAGGGCGATCTTGCCCTTCATGTCGCGGGGGATCTCACGGTCGCAGCGGCACAGCAGGATGTCGGGCTGGATGCCGATCTCGCGCAGATCCTTGACCGAGTGCTGGGTCGGCTTGGTCTTCAGTTCGCCGGCGGTGCGGATGTAGGGAACCAGGGTCAGATGGATGTAAAGGACGTTCTCGTAGCCGCGGTCGGTGCGGAACTGGCGAATCGCCTCGAGAAAGGGGAGCGACTCGATGTCGCCGACCGTGCCGCCGACCTCGACGATGGCGATGTCGGCATCCTCGGCGTTGGCCAGGATCTTGGCCTTGATCTCGTTGGTGATGTGCGGAATGACCTGCACCGTGCCGCCGAGATAGTCGCCGCGGCGCTCTTTCTGGATCACCGAGTCGTAGACCTGACCGGTGGTGAAGTTGGAGCGGCGGGACAGATTGGCGGTGGTGTAGCGCTCATAGTGGCCGAGGTCGAGGTCGGTCTCGGCGCCGTCGTCGGTGACGAACACCTCGCCGTGCTGGAACGGGCTCATCGTCCCCGGATCGACGTTGATGTAAGGGTCCATTTTCTGCATGGCGACGCGCAGGCCGCGCGCCTCCATGAGGGCGCCGATGGACGCCGCCGCCAGCCCCTTGCCGAGGGAGGAAACCACGCCGCCGGTGATGAAGATGAACTTGGTCTTCATGATTGCTCCTTGACGAACTCGCATCACAAATCAAGCTTTGGATTGTACACCTCCGGCGTTTGCTTGAGAACCCCCTTTTCCGCGGTAAACCATGGCCACCGGCAGGGAGCGGCGGGGCAGACCCGGCGGGGCGGTGGCGGCGGCATCGCCCGTTGCAGGATCAGTCGCCGGTGCCTTCCCCGTCGGCAGCCTGACGACCGTCACGGGCGATGACCAGATACAGCACCGGCAGGACCAGCAGGGTGAGGACCGTCGAGGTCAGGACGCCGCCGATGACCACCGTGGCCAACGGCCGCTGCACCTCGGCGCCGACCCCGGTGGACAGGGCCATCGGCAGGAAACCGGCGGCGTCGACCACGGCGGTCGCCACCACCGGCAGCAGGCGCTGCCTGGCGCCGGCGACGACCGCGTCGACCAGCGACAGCCCATCGGCGAGAAAGATGCGGATGGCGGCCACCAGCACCTGACCGTTGAGCACGGCAATGCCGGCCAGGGCGATGAAGCCGACGGCCGCGCTGACGCTGAAGGGAATGCCACGCAGCCACAGGGCGCAAACCCCGCCAACGGCCGCCAGCGGGATGCCGGTATAGATGATCAGCACGTCGCGCAGCTTCTTCAGGCTGAACCAGAGCAGCACGAAGATCAGCAGCAGGGTCAGCGGCACCACCAGCGCCAGACGCTGCTGCGAGCGCTCCAGGTTTTCGAACTGCCCTCCCCATTCGACGAAATACCCCGGCGGCAGCTTCAGGTCGCGAGCAATGACGCCGCGCGCCTCGGCCACGAAGGACGCCACGTCGCGCTCGGGTACGCTGACCGAAACCTTGATCAGCCGCCGCCCCCACTCACGGTTGATTGTGGAGGGACGCTGCTCCTCAGTCATCTCGGCCAGAGCGTGCAACGGCAGGATGGCACCGGCTTGCGTCGGAATCAGTGTGCCGGCCAGCGCCGCGGGATCTTCACGCTGGGCGTCGGGGAGACGAAGGACCAGCGGGAAGGAGCGCTCCCCTTCGAAGACCTCGCCGACCCGTGGCGTGCCGACCGCTTCCACCATCGCCAGTACGTCGCGGGCGGGAACGCCGTAACGCGCCAACCGCTCCTGGTCGATCCTGATCTGCAGGGTCGGCTGGCCGGTGATCTGCTCGGCGGACACTTCGCCGGCACCGGGGACCTTGTGCAGGATTTGCTCGACCTGCTCGCCGAGCTTGACCAGTTCCTCGAAATCTTCGCCGTAGATCTTGATGCCGACGTCGCCGCGGATGCCGGAGAGCATCTCGTTGACGCGCAGCTCGATCGGCTGGGTCAGCACCACGCGGATGCCGGGGAGACCGGCCAGTTCCGCCTGGATGGCCGCGGCCAGCTCCGCCTGGTTTTTGGCCCGGGTCCACTGCTCCCGCGGGTGCAGGGTCATGAAGATGTCGGTCAACTCCGTCCCCATCGGGTCGGTGGCGACCTCGGCGCTCCCCAGGCGGCTCCAGATGTGGCGGACTTCATGGGGAAACTTCTCCAGGACCAGCGCTTCCAGCCGGGTGTTGTAGGCCACCGACTCCTCGACCGACACCCCCGCCAGGCGCACCACGCTGGCCACGATGGAACCTTCGCCCATGCGCGGCAGGAATTCGCCGCCCAGGCGCAGCGACAGGACCCCGGTCACCAACACCAGGGCGACCGCAACACCAAGGGTCAACGTGCGTTGCCGCAACACCCAGGTCAGCGCCGGGAGGTAGATTTTCTTCAGCCATCTCTCGGCCCGCCCTTCGTGCTCCTTGAAATGCTTCGGCAGGAACTGGAAGGAGAGGATCGGCGAGAGGAACACCGCCACCAACAGCGCGCCGACCAGGGCGAAGATGAAGGTCCAGGCCATCGGCCGGAACATCTTCCCCTCAATCCCCTGCAGGGTCAGCACCGGCAGGAAGACCAGCACGATGATCCCCATGCCGAAGACGATCGGTCGAACCACTTCGCGGCTTGACGACAGGATGGCGTTCATCCGCTCGGCGGCAGTCAGATCGCGGCCGAGCTGCAGCTGCCGTTCGGTCAGGCGGCGCAGGTTGGCCTCGGTCATGACCACCGAGCCGTCGACCAGGATGCCGAAGTCCATCGCCCCCAGCGACAGCAGACTGGCAGCGATCCCCAGCTGCGCCATCCCCAGCCCGGCAAAGAGCATCGACAACGGGATGGCAGCGGCCACCAGCAGGCCGGCACGGACGTTGCCGAGGAGCAGGAAGAGGATGGCGATGACCAGGATCGCCCCGGCCACCAGGTTGTGTTCGACAGTCCTGATGACCTGGTCGACCAGTTCGGTACGGTCGTAGACGGTTTCGATGCCAACGTCGTCCGGCAAGGCCTTGCGCACCGCCTCAAGGCGTTCCTTCAGAGCCGTGGTCACGTCACGGCTGTTCTCGCCCATGAGCATGAAACCGAGCCCCATGACGACCTCGCCCTGCCCCTGGTAGGAGACCGCGCCGCGCCGCAATTCGTGGCCGATGCGCACTTCGGCCACATCGCGGATGCGCACCGCGGCGCCGGCATGGGACGTGACCACAATGTTGCCGACCTGCTCCAGGTTGCTCACCCGGCCGATGCCGTGGACCAGCAGCGCCTGGCCGGAGGCGATCACCTGGCCGCCGCCGACGTTGGCGTTGTTCTCCTGCAGGGCAGTCCTGATCTCGCCGAGGGTTAGCCCGTACTTGATCAGCCGCTCCGGGGCGACGATGACGTGGTACTGGCGCTCCAGCCCCCCCCACGAGTTGATTTCGGCGACCCCGGCAACCTTGCGCAGTTCCGGCTTGACCACCCAGTCGTGGAGGGTGCGCAACTCGTCCAGTGTGCGTTTGGGGTTGTCGGAACGCAGCACGTAGTGGAACACCTCTCCCAGCCCGGTGGAAATCGGCCCGAGTTCCGGGCGCTCGATTCCCGCCGGCAGCTCGACGCCGGCCAGGCGTTCCATCACCAGTTGGCGCGAGGTGTAAATCGCCATGTCATCGCTGAAAGTAACCACCACCTGCGACAGGCCGAACTTGGAGATCGAGCGGACGCTGGTCAGGTGGGGCAGGCCGGAAACCGCCAGCTCCACCGGCATGGTCAGCTGTTTCTCGATCTCTTCCGGCCCCAGGGCCGGGGCAACAGTGTTGATCTGCACCTGCACCGGGGTGGTGTCGGGGAAGGCGTCGACCGGCAGCCGCGCCAGAGCCCAGCCGCCGCCGGCGCAGGTGACCACGAACAGCAGCACCACCAGCAGGCGGTTCTTGAGGGTGAAATCTATGAGACGCTCGAACATGGCCGCCTCCTAGTGGTCCGCGCAGGAAGCGCCGAGGCGCGACTTCAACAGTTCCGACTTGAGGGCGAACCCCTGGCTGGCCACCACCTGCTCGCCGGAGCGCAGCCCGGCGATGATCAGGACATCTCCCGCCCGGCGCGGCCCGGCCTCGACCCGGCGGAGTTCGAACAGGTCCGGCTCAATGACCACGAACACGTACGACTTGTCGTCAATCGCCTGCACTGCGCCGGCGGGAACGGCGACGGTTGTCGGCTGCCCGGCCCCTGCTTCGCTGAAGAGTTCTTCGAGATCGTGATCTTTTCCCTGGTCGTCGTGATCATGACCATGATCATCCGCGACCCGCGGCGCGAGCGCCTTGACAGCGACCGTCTCGGCCGTAAGCAGATGCGCCTGGCCGAACATGCCGTCCTTCAAGGTGCCGTCGGGATTGGCAACCTCGGCGACCACCTGCAGCAGCCGGGTACGTTCGTCCAGCCCCGCCGCCACCTGTACGATTTTCCCGGGGAAGCGCCGGCCGGGGATCCCGTCGATCTCCGCCTCGATGTTTGCACCAACCTTGAGCGGCGCCATCCGATCGGTACTCACCTGCAGCTCCAGCCACATGGTGGAAAGATCGACCACGGTAAAAAGCGGGGTTTCCGGGGTCAGCGTCTGCCCGACCGCGGCGCTGCGCGCCACCACCGTGCCGGCCAGCGGCGAACGCAACGAAAGCAGGGCTCCGCCGCCGGCTGCCGTACCGGCGCCGAAAACCGCCAACTGCTCGCGCAACTGCTCCACGGTGCCCCTGGCCGCCTGCTGCTCGGCCTGGGCCTGTTCCAGTTCCATGCGCGCGCTGACTCCTCTGGCGACCAGTTCCTGCTCGCGCCGGACGTTGGCTTCCGCCAGTTCGAGTCGTCCCAGGGCGGCCTGGTAGTCGCCGCGCGCGATGGCGGCGGTCGGCGAGGCGACCTCCGCCAGAAGGGTTCCCTTGCCGACCTGCTGCCCCGGTTCGGCGACGATGCGCTGCACCACGCCGCCGGAGAGCGCCATGACTTCAGCCAGGCGGCTGCGATTGTAGGTTACCCGGGCGGGGACGGCGGCGCCGGCGGCCAGGCTGGCGCTCTGCGCCGGAGTGATGACAATCCCGGCGCGCCTGGCCGCTTCCGGCGTGGCGAGACGCATCCTGACCCCTTCGCCGGGGAGCAGGGCGGTCATGAGCTGCGGATTGCACAGCACATCCACCGCCTCGGGGATACGATGTTCGGGGCAGATTTCTCCCGAGTCGGCGGGCTTAGCGTGGCCGTGGCCGGCATGCTCATCCGGCGCGCGGTGGCCGTGCCCATCGTGCTCCTCAGCGGATTTCTCCCCGCTGGCTTCGGTTTGCGCGGACGGTTTTTCATGGGCGGTGGCAGGTGCTTCCCGGGGAGAGAAGCGGGACCCGCCGACCCAACCAAGGGCGGCTACGGCAACCAGCAAGATCAACGTAACGCTATTGCGTGACAGGAACATGAGCGAAACCTCACAAGGAAGATGATTGATTGGCGGCGGCCGCCGGACCGCGGCCGAGCAGGCGCTGCAGTTCGGTGGCCGCCAGATGCGCGGCGGTCTGCGCGGCGACTTGCCGCTGGCGGGTCTCGAACAAGGTGCGTTGCGCGTCAAGCAGCTCGATCAGCCCGAACTTGCCGGCCTGGTAGCCGAATTCGGCGGCGGCATAGCCCTCGGCGGCGCCGGGCACCACCTGTTCATCGAGGGCGGCGGCTTCCGCCCGGGCATCAGCCAGCGCCTGCCAGGCATCGTGCAATTGTGCCAGCAGCTCACGATGGACAGCTTGTTCGCGCGCCCTGACACTGCCCAGACGGCTGCCGGCGGCCGCCACCCCATCCTGCCCCTGGTTGAACAGCGGTAGCGGCAGGGAGATGCCGAAGATCAGGGCATTCTCGCTGCTCTCCTCGAACTGTCGCCAGCCGATGGTCAGGGCGGGGTCGGGGATGCAAGCGGCTTTCGCCTGCGCCAGCTCCACGGTTTGCAGCGCCGTCGCCAGGCGCAGGCTGATGGCCTCCGGAGCCTGGTGCAGGGCCGCCTCGATCTCGTTGAACGCCGGCAGACCGGGGAGTCTGTCCAGCTCGCCGGCCACCTGGTCGAAGTCCGGCGGGCCGGCATGCCAACTCATAGCCAGCTTGAGGTTGGCGGTCTTCACGGTCCGCTCGGCCTGTTCCACGGCCAGCTTCGCCAGAGTAAATTCCCCTTGCAAACGCATGTGGTCGATTGCCGGCGACTTGCCGGTCTTGATCCTCTCCTCGGCAGCCAGCAGGGACTTCCCGGCCAGTTCCGCCTGCTCCTTGGCCAGGGCCAGCCGCACCTGGGCGGCCAGGGCCTCGATGTACCGCCGGCGCGCATTGGCCAGCACATCGGCGCGGCTCCGGAGCTGTTCGCTGTCTGCCAGGTCGCGTTGGATGCCGGCGAATTCCCGGCGCAGGCCGCGCTTGCCACCCAACTCGAGCGGCTGACTCAGTTCCACGGTCCACTCCGCCGCGTCGCTCCCTTCGTAGGAGCCGTCGCCGGCAATATTTTCCAGGGTGATCGACAGTTCGGGATTGGGCAGGCGGTCGGCCAGACGTTGTTCGGCTGCGGCGGCACGCAGCTCTTCCGCAGCGGCCGCAAGCTGTGGATTGCCCTGAAGGGTACGGTTCAGCACCTCCTCCAGGGTCAGGGAGTTTATGGCCGACGCGGATGTTTCAAGGGCGGCCGCCGGGCGGGCCGGGACACCGAGGCCGGCCACGGCGGAAACCGCTGCCAGCAGGAGCAAGCGTATGAACATGGTTATTCTCTCCAAAGCGAAGATGCGCGACGAAAACGCAAACGTGCCCACCCCGGGCATGGCCGGATGGCCGGGAGGGGTGACGCGGAGTAATGGCGGGTTTTTTAAATCAGCAGGACGATGGTGCGGTGCAGCAGAATTGGCTCGGGGGTGCGTGGAGTAAATGCAACGATGAGACCATTCGTCAGGGAGGGGGCTGGCAACAGGCCCGCCGAAACCGAGGTCGACGACTGAATAGCCAGCGTAGTCTCGTCCAGCGACTGGCTGTCGCGGCTGCTTCCCGTACCCCACTGCGCGGCGACGGCGATGTGCATGCATTGGCCAGGATCGCTGGGGTCGGGGCTGAGGCTCGGGCCGTGATCCTGCCTGCCGGCAGGCGCGTCCTGATGAGGATCGCAATGTTCCTTGGCCGAATCCCCAGTGTTCTTGGCGTGGATGTGGCCATCGACACCCAGGCACCAGACGTAGCCGGCGGAACTGAACGGTCCGGCCAATACACAGATTACCAGGGCGAGGATCAGCGGCAGGGAGTTAAGGCGCAGGCGCAACATAGTGGAAAAAAGCTAACATGCCGGTGCGGGAAAAAGCAAATGCCCCGTCGGTAAGGGATGCGGTGTGAGGGGATAAATGGCTCTGACGCCTCACGCCTCACGCCTCACGCCTCACGCATGTGGAGGAATTGCCGCACCCGCTCCAGATCCTCCGGGGTGTCAACCCCCTGCGCGCCAAGAGCGGTCTCGGCCACGAAGATGCGGTGGCCGTGCTCGAGGGCGCGCAACTGCTCGAGTTTCTCCTGCTCCTCGAGAGGCGTCGGGGCGAGCCCGGGGAACGCCAGGAGAAACTCGCGGCGGTAGACGTAGAGGCCGACGTGCTTGGCGGTGGCCAGTTCGCGCCAGCGCGTCGGCAGTTCATCGGCAAAGTCACGCGGGTGCGGGATCGGCGCCCGGGAGAAGTAGAGAGCGAAGCCCTGCCGGTCGGTAACCACCTTGACCACGTTGGGATTGTGAAACTCCTCCAGAGATGCCAGCGGCGTTTTCAGGGTGCCCATGGGGATCGCCGGGTCGGCGAGCAGCGGCCTGACCGCCGCCTCGATCATCGCCGGGTCGATGAGCGGTTCGTCCCCCTGGACGTTGACGATCAGCTCGCTGTCGAGCCGGCTCGCCACCTCGGCGAGGCGGTCGGTGCCGGTGGCGTGGTCGGCGCGGGTCATCACCGCGGTGCCGCCGAAGGCCGCAACCGCGGCGGCGATGCGGGCGTCGTCGGTGGCCACAAGGACCCGGTCGACCAGAGGGCAGCGGGCCGCCCCCTCGCAGACCCATTGGATCATCGGCTTGCCGCACAGTCCGGCCAGCGGCTTGCCGGGGAAGCGGGTGGAGGCGTAGCGGGCGGGGATGATGGCGGTGACGCGCATGGGAGACTCCTGGGGGGAGTGATCGCTGGGCGTCACGGTAGGGGAATCGGGCGTGACTGTCAAGCCGGCGGGGGCGGCAGCCCCGCCGGCGTGTTACAGGCTGCGGTGCCGGGCTTCGATCCGTTGCAGCTGCTCTTCGAGCGCCGCCTCGACAATGCGTTGACCAGTCTCGGCGGCCGGCGCCAGCCGGCCGAGCAGGCCGTGGAGTTCCAGACCGAGGTGCTTGTAATGGATGTAATTTCTGGCGATGGTGCCAATCCGCTCAGCCAACGCCGGGGCCAGGAGCCCCTGCTCCTGCGCCTGCATCGCCACTACCCTCAACTGCTCGAAGACCGACATGTGCCACCTCCTGCCGAGATGAACTGCAAGCTCCTCACTCCCCGCTCTTCTCCAGATCCTGGTGATACTCCTGCAGGCTGCGGATTGCCTCCTGCCCCTGCCGGCGTGCGGCGATCCCCTTGGCGGCGGCGAGCGCCGCGGCGGCGGTGGTGATGTAGGGAACCTTCTGGCCGATGGCCGCCTTGCGCAGGTAGGAATCGTCGTGAGTCCCCTGCCGCCCCACCGGAGTATTGACCAGCAGCTGGACTTCGCCGTTCTTGATGGCATCCACCAGGTTGGGGCGCCCTTCATGCAGCTTCCTGACCGGGGTGGCGGCAATGCCATGGCTGGCCAGAAACGCGCAGGTGCCCGCGGTGGCGCGCAACTCGAAACCGAGGGCGGCGAACTGCCGCGCCGCCTCCAGGGCGTCGTGCTTGTCGTGGTCGGCGACGGTGAACAGCACCGTTCCTGCCAGCGGCAGCTTGGCGTTGGCCGCCTCCTGGGCCTTGTAGAAAGCCAGCCCGTAGTTTTGGGCCATCCCCAGCACTTCACCGGTGGAGCGCATCTCCGGGCCGAGCACCGGATCGACCTCGGGGAACATCGGGAAGGGGAAGACCGCCTCCTTGACGCCGAAGTGCGGCAGCGGACGGCGTCTCAGCCCCAGGTCGGCAAGCCGGGCGCCGAGCATGACCTGCACGGCCAGGCGCGGCATCGGGATGTTGCAGACCTTGGAGACCAGCGGCACGGTGCGGCTGGCCCGGGGGTTGGCCTCGAGGATGTAGACGGTGTCGGCGGCGATGGCGTACTGGATGTTCATCAGCCCGACCACCCCCATCTCCACGGCGATGCGCCGGGTGTACTCCTCGATGGTGGCGATGTGCCGGGGCGGGATCGACACCGGCGGCAGCACGCAGGCGGAATCTCCGGAGTGCACCCCGGCCAGCTCGATATGCTCCATCACCGCCGGGACAAAGGCTTCAAAGCCGTCGCAGATGGCGTCGGCCTCGGCCTCGATGGCGTTCGCCAGGAAGCGGTCGATGAGAATCGGCCGCTCCGGGGAGACGTCAACCGCCTTGGCCAGGTATTCGCGCAGCATGCCCTCGTCGTGGACCACCTCCATGGCCCGGCCGCCGAGCACGTAGGAGGGACGCACCATCAGCGGATAGCCGACGCGCCCGGCAATGACCAGGGCCTCGGCCAGGGTGCTGGCCATCCCCGATTCCGGCTGGGGAATGCCGAGCTTGTGCATCATGGCGCTGAACTGCTGGCGGTCTTCGGCCAGGTCGATGGTGGCCGGCGAGGTGCCGATGATCCTGACCCCGGCCTCCTCCAACTGGCGGGCGATGTTCAGCGGCGTCTGCCCGCCGAACTGCACCAACACCCCTTCCGGCTGCTCCTTGGCGTAGATGGAGAGAACATCCTCGACGGTGAGCGGTTCGAAATAGAGCTTGTCGGAGGTGTCGTAGTCGGTGGAGACGGTCTCGGGGTTGCAGTTGACCATGATCGTCTCGAAGCCGGCATCACGCAGGGCGAAGGCGGTGTGCACGCAGCAGTAGTCGAACTCGATCCCCTGGCCGATGCGGTTCGGGCCGCCGCCGAGCACCATGATCTTCTTGCGGGCGGAAACCGGCACGCTGTCGGCGGCGTTGTAGGTGGAGAAGTAGTAGGCGGCATTCTCCACCCCGCTGACCGGCACCGCCTCCCAGGCCTCGGCCATGCCGAGGGCGAGGCGGCGCTCGCGCACCGCCGCCTCGCTGATGCCGAGGATCTGCGCCAGGTAGCGGTCGGCGAAGCCGTCGCGCTTGGCCTGCAGCAGCAGGGCGTCGGGGGGCAGTTGGCCGCGGTGCTGCAGAAGCTGCTCCTCCAGTTCGACCAGCTCGCGCATCTGCCGCAGGAACCACGGCTTGATGTGGGTGCGGGCGTAGAGCGCATCGATGTCGGCCCCCTTGCGCAGCGCCTCGTAGAGGATGAACTGGCGCTCGCTGGAGGGCTCCAGCAGCAGCTCCAGCAGCTCGTTCAGCGACCGGCGGTTGAAGTCGCGGGCGAAGCCGAGGCCGTAGCGGCCGTTCTCCAGGGAGCGGATCGCCTTGTGCAGCGCCTCCTTGTAGTTCTTGCCGATGCTCATCACCTCGCCGACCGCGCGCATCTGCGTGCCGAGCTTGTCCTGCACCCCCTTGAACTTCTCGAAGGCCCAGCGGGCGAACTTGACCACCACGTAGTCGCCCGAGGGGGTGTATTTCTCCAGGGTGCCGTCGCGCCAGTAGGGGATCTCGTCGAGGGTCAGCCCGGCGGCGAGCAGCGAAGAGACCATGGCGATCGGGAAACCGGTGGCCTTGGAGGCCAGAGCCGAGGAACGCGAGGTGCGCGGGTTGATCTCGATGACCACCACCCGGCCGCTCTTCGGATCGTGGGCAAATTGCACGTTGGTGCCGCCGATCACTTCGATGGCGTCGACGATCCGGTAGGCGTAGTCCTGCAGGCGCGCCTGCAGTTCGGCCGAGATGGTCAGCATCGGTGCGGTGCAGAAGGAGTCGCCGGTGTGCACCCCCATGGCGTCGACGTTCTCGATGAAGCACACGGTGATCTTCTGGCTCTTGGCGTCGCGCACCACCTCCAGTTCCAGCTCCTCCCAGCCGAGCACCGACTCCTCCACCAGCACCTGGCTGACCGGACTCATGGAGAGGCCGCGGCGGGCGATGGCCTCAAGCTCCTCGAGGTTGTAGGCGAAGCCGCCGCCGGTGCCGCCCATGGTGTAGGCGGGGCGGATCACCACCGGGAAGCCGATGCGGCCGACCGCCGCACGCGCCTGCTCCAGGGTGGTGGCGATTTCGCTGCGCGCGCATTCGATCTCCAGGCACGCCATGGTCTCCTTGAAGGTCTCGCGGTCTTCCCCGCGCTTGATGGCATCGAGGTTGACGCCGATGACCCTGACCCCGTACTGCTCCAGCACGCCGGCTTCGGCCAGGGCACTGGAGAGGTTGAGGCCGGTCTGACCGCCGAGGTTGGGGAGGAGCGCATCGGGGCGCTCCTTGGCGATGATCTCGGTCAGGGTCGGCACGTTTAGCGGCTCGATGTAGGTGGCGTCGGCCATGCCGGGGTCGGTCATGATGGTGGCCGGGTTGGAGTTGACCAGGACGATCTGGTAGCCAAGCTTGCGGAGGGCCTTGCAGGCCTGGGTTCCCGAGTAGTCGAACTCGCAGGCCTGGCCGATGACGATCGGTCCGGAGCCGATGATCAGGATGCTTTCGATATCAGTACGTTTAGGCACGGGAGGAGGTCATCCTTTGGGCGGAAGACGGCAGAAGAGGATCTGTGTTCTTGGCAACAAATGGGAACAGCTTGGATGGGAGAACGACCGGTGGCGACGGGGGATTGGGCGAATACCGTGGACAGCGAACCATCAACTTCTTTGACACCTCGTAAGTGATGACCGAGAATGGATCGTTGTGAACGGGAAATAATATACTCAGATTTGGTGCGGAATTCAATGTTGTGATGTCGAAGAAATGGCCAACAATTCAGAGTCGAACCCGGTCATTG
>JBFYXI010000262.1:0-4599 GCA_041310635.1 Desulfuromonadaceae bacterium
GCTTGAAGATCTGCGTGGCCGAGATGGCCATGGGGGAATCGAGGAACACCTGCAGATCTTCAAGCGCCACCCGGAGTGCTACGACCGGGAGACCGCGGAGCTGTTCCATTCCGGTCAGGATCCCTTCGCCTTCCCCGGTCTGCACTTTACCCGGGAGACCGCGGAATCGATGGCCATCAACCGGATTGGCGGCGGTGCGGTGATTTTGGCCGGGGCCGGCATGTGTACCGGCGGCCGGGTGCGTCATCACCTCAAGCACAGTCTCGGCCGGCGGCAGTGCAGCGTCATCATCGTCGGCTTCGCCGCAGTCGGCACCCTGGCGCGGCAGATCGTCGACGGGGCGAAGACCGTCACCATCTTCGGCGAGGCTTTCCCGGTGCACGCCCAGGTCCATACCATCGGCGGCTTCTCGGCCCATGCCGGTCAACGGGAACTGCTAGCCTGGCACCGCCGGACCGGTCACCCGGACACCACCTTCCTGGTCCACGGTGAGCCGGAGAGCATGGCTGCCCTGGCCGGGCTGCTGACCCACACCCGGGTGGAGCTCCCCGAGCCGCAGGGGAGCTACCAGTTGTAGTGGCTCTCTTTCGGACCTCTTGTGCTGAAACCCAAGGGGGAGAGACAGCGCCGCCGGCTTGCCGGCGCCAAAAGGCATCAGGCGAGATTCCTGCTATTAGTATCCTGGTTGATAGCGGCCAGGATGGAAGTCTTGGTTGCGGCACGACCAAACCACGATGTTTTCCACCCACCTGAAAGGAGCTAACGATGAGCTTTCTATCGCGCGTGTTGTTTGTCCTGGCCCTGAGCATCGTCAGTTTCGCCACTTCTTCCTTCTCAGGCGAGACTGACCCTCTGTTTGTGAACCTGACGACGGAGGATTCGCACCGTGCCAACATGGGAATTTCTTTTGGTAAAAATCAACTGGAACTCGGCCATCCCTTGACCATTTTTCTCAATGACAAAGGCGTATTCATCGGTTCCAAAGTCAATGCCGTTAAATTCGCCGAGCATCAAAAGCTGCTCGTTGAAATCATCAGCAAAGGAGCGGTGGTTCTGGTCTGCCCGATGTGCATGAAGCATTATGGTCTCAAGGAAGCGGATTTGCTTCAGGGCCTGACGGTCGGCAACCCGAAACTTACTGGCGCCGCCCTGTTCAAGGAGAACACCAAGACGCTCACCTGGTGAAAGCGAAAACTTCACTTCTACCAGGCCGCCAAGCAGGCCTGGGCCTGGCCACCCGGCTCTGTCAGCGGGTGGCCATTGCTCTCCCGTCACGGTCCCCGTGCCAGCCTTTCTCCTGGCTTGTCCCTCTGCGGTCTGTCTTGTGAATTGCTGCGAATAACTATCTTCCCGTGCATCACCTGACAACAAGGTGGCCTCATCCCCGGCGCGCACCCCCACCTGAGCCCGATAAAGACCGCTGTTCAATGTAAACCGTGCGTTTTGACTTGTCCGGCAACGGTTCTCTGTGCTAGCAGTGCGGGACTTTTGTCCGGAGGTACTGCATGATCCACCTGAACAACCTGACCCGCCAGCACGGCGACCGGGTGCTCTTCAAGAACGCCAGCTTCCAGATCCTCCCCGGCAGCCGCAACGGCCTGGTCGGTCCCAATGGCGCCGGCAAGACTACCCTCTTCCGCCTGATCACCGGCGAGGAACAGGCCGATTCCGGCGAGATCTCCTGTGGCAGGAATACGGTCATCGGCTACTTCTCCCAGGACGTCGGCGAGATGGCCGGGCGCTCGGCCCTGGCCGAGGTCATGGCCGCCTCTGCCCGCACCGTGGCGCTGGGGGAAGAGATCCGCGCCATGGAGGCGGCCATGGGCGAGGCGATGAGTGATGCCGCCATGGCCGACCTGTTGGCCCGCTACGGTGACGCCCAGGAAGAGTTCGAACATCGCGGTGGCTATGATCTGGAGGCCCGCGCCCAGGCGGTGCTGACCGGCCTCGGCATCGGCCCGGACGCTTGCCATCGCCCGGTCGAAACGTTCAGCGGCGGCTGGAAAATGCGCATCGCCCTGGCGAAAATCCTCACTATCAATCCCGATGTGCTGTTGCTCGACGAGCCGACCAACCACCTCGACGTCGAGTCGATCGTCTGGCTGGAAGAATGGCTGGCCAGTGAGTTCAAGGGTGCGCTGCTGATGACCAGTCATGACCGCGACTTCATGAACCGGCTGGTAACGCGGGTCATCGAGGTGGCGGGGGGCACCATCACCACCTATGGCGGCAACTACGACTTCTACCTGCGCGAGCGGGAGATCCGCCGCGAGCAGCTGCTGGCCAGCCACCGCCGCCAGCAGGAAATGCTCGAGAAAGAGGAAGAGTTCATCGCCCGCTTCGCTGCCCGCGCCTCTCATGCCGCACAGGTACAATCCCGGGTTAAGAAGCTGGAGAAGATCGAACGCATCGAGATCCCCGCCGAGCAGCGGTTGATCCGCTTCGAATTCAGCGAGCCGCCGCGCAGCGGCGACGACGTCTTCCGCCTCGACACCCTCGGCAAGGTCTGGAGCCTCCCGGAGGAGGGCGAGAAGTCGGTGTTCGGCGGGGTCTCGGGGACGATCCGCCGTGGCGACAAGATTGCCGTGGTCGGGGTCAACGGCGCCGGCAAGTCGACCTTCCTCAAGGTGCTGGCCGGGCAGACCGAGCCGACGTCCGGCTGGGCCGTGCCCGGCGCCAACGTCAATCCGGGCTATTTCAGCCAGCACGCCATGGACGTGCTCGACCCTGGGAAGAGCGTGTTCGAAACGGTCCAGGACGCCCTGCCGACCGCCACCATCGGCGTGCTGCGCAACCTCTGCGCGGCTTTCCTCTTCCAGGGGGACGACGTCGACAAGCGCGTCGACAAGCTCTCCGGCGGCGAGAAGAGCCGGCTAGTGCTGGCCACCTTGCTGGCCCGCCCGCTCAATCTGCTGATCCTCGACGAGCCGACCAACCACCTCGACATCCAGTCCCGCGAGATCCTGCTGGAGGCGCTGCAGAAGTTCGCCGGCACCGTGGTGCTGGTCAGCCACGACCGCCACTTCCTGCGCTCCCTGGTCACCCGGGTCTTCGCCATCGATCATGGCGAGATGCTGAGCTACGAGGGCGATTACGACTACTACCTGTTCAAGAGCGGCCAGAAGGGACAGGCGGCCTGAACCGGCCGGGTTGCCTTGACAATCTGACTGCAGAGTGCTAAAAGCGCGGGACTTTCAAACATCAACGAGCCTGTGGAGGATAACGATGGAACGGACATTCGCGATCATCAAGCCTGACGCCTTTGCCGCCGGCAACGCCGGCAAGATCCTGGCGCGCATCTATGTCGAGGAATTCACGGTGGTCGGCCTGAAGAAGCTGTACATGAGCAAGGTGGAAGCCGAGGGCTTCTACTACGTCCATAAGGAGCGCCCCTTTTTCGGCGAACTGACCGATTTCATGAGCAGCGGTCCGTGCGTGGTCATGGTGCTGGAGGCGGAAGGCGCCATCAAGAAGTGGCGCGACCTGATGGGCGCCACCAACCCGGCCCAGGCCGAGGCCGGCACCCTGCGCAAGGAATTCGGCGTCTCCATCGGCGAGAACGCCACCCACGGCTCCGATGCCCCGGAGACCGCGGCCTTCGAGATCCCCTACTTCTTCTCGGGGCTGGAACTGCTGTAGTCAGCCCTTTTCTGGTTGTCTTCCCCGGGTCCGGCGGTTAAAATCGCCGGACCTCTTGTTTTTTTTGACGCAGAGACGCTGAGGCGCAGAGAAAAAACCGCATCTATCCAGTCGTGCCCGCAGCAGATTTTCCCTCAAGAGCCGACTTGCTCCTCTCCGCGTCTTGTGCGTCTCCGCGCCAAATGGTTTTTATGACAACATCCCTGGTCGATCTGAAAAACCTCTCCCCCGCCGAGCTCGAGGCCTTTCTTGCCGGGCTCGGCAAGGAGCGCTTCCGCGCCGGGCAGCTGCTGCGCTGGATCTACCCGCGCGGGGTGACCGATTTCGCGGCCATGACCGATCTGGCTAAAGAATTCCGCGAGGAACTGGCAGGGAGGGCGACGGTTTCGACCTTTGCCGCCGCGGCGGAGGAGGTCAGCCGGGACGGTACCCGCAAGTTCCTCTTCCGCCTGGCCGACGGCGAGTGCATTGAAACCGTGCTGATCCCGATGGACGAGGGGCGTGCCACCCTGTGCATCTCCACCCAGGTCGGCTGCGCCATGCAGTGCACCTTCTGCCTGACCGGAACCTACGGTCTGACCCGCAACCTGACCGCCGGCGAGATCGTCAACCAGCTCTGCGCGGTGCGGGAGCGCTTCCCGGTCGACAACCTGGTGCTGATGGGGATGGGGGAGCCGCTGCACAACCTGGATAACGTGGTGCGTGCCCTGGAGATCCTCTACAGCGAACCAGGCTTCAACTACAGTCCGCGCAAGGTGACCCTGTCGACGGCCGGGCTGGTGCCGGAGATGCTGGAACTCGGCCGGCGCATCCGCGTCAACCTGGCGGTGTCGCTGAATGCCACGACCGACGCCGTCCGCGACCAGCTGATGCCGATCAACCGCCGCTATCCCCTGGCCGAGCTGATGCGGGTCTGCCGCGATTACCCGCTGGCGCCGCGCCAGCGCATCACCTTTGAAT
>JBFYXI010000053.1:0-2833 GCA_041310635.1 Desulfuromonadaceae bacterium
CGAGGAACCGGGCGGGGCTGTTCAAACCGGGAGCAATCCGCTAGAATGAGCAGGCTGCCGACTCTCACCGCAGCCAGGGGGAAGGGGTGGAACCCACAGCCGAATCGTATGACAGTATCGCCACGGCACTGATCGGCTTGGTCAAGCAGATCAAGGCCCTGCGCTATTATCCGCCGCACCATCCGGCCTTGCAGACTGCCTCCAGGGAAAGCCTGAAGGGGTTTCAGCCACTGCTCGGCGAGCACCCCCTCTGCTTGACGGTGCGCAAGGACGGCTTCCTGGTCGGCGAGCAGCCCTTGGCCAAGGCCTACCAGGTGCTCGGTCAGCTGGCGATGTTCTGTTTCGCCAGACGCATTCAATATCTGACCATACTCCCCGACCTGAGTGCCGCCGACCTCCACCGCTTCGTGTCCTGCCTACTGCTCGACCCCCAGGAGATTGTCAGCAAAGGGGGGATGCAGACGGTGCTCGAGCACGCCGGCATCACCACCATCTGGATCAACGAACAGGACCTTGACGTCATCCTCGAACGCAAGCGGCAGCTGGAGGCTCACCCGCCCGAAGCCGACCTCGGCACCCTGGCCGCGAACAGCAAATCCGACAAGATGACGCCGGGACAGACGCAGAAGCTCGAACTGGAGAAACTCCTCAAACTGATCGAACAAGAGCAGGACGACCAGCGCTTCCGCCAGCGGCTGCAAGAGCTGATCCCGCTCCTCAGGCTCAACCTGTCCAGCGAAAACCGTCAGCTCGTCCTGCGGGCCATGACGCTGCTCTGCCGCCAGGCGACCGCCGAAAAGGCTTCCGAACTGCGGCGGACTTATGCCCTCAACGCCATCGGCCAATTGGCCACCGATGAAATGACCGATTACCTGGTGCAAGCGTTGCTCAGCGCCGAGAGTGACGAGCAGGCCCAAAAACTGTTGAGCAACGTCCTGGTCTTTCTCGGCGACAAAGTGGTGCGCCGGATGATGATCCTGCTGGCCGAGGAAGGTTCGAACGTCCACCGCAAGGCGCTGGCCCAGGTGCTGATCCGCATCGGCCCCCCCGCGGTTGCGGTTCTGCACGAGTACCTGTTCGACGAACGCTGGTACGTGGTTCGCAACGCCGTGACGATTCTCGCTGAAATCCGCAATCAGGACTCGCTGCCGCACCTGACGCCCCTGCTCGCGCACAAGGAGCTGCGGGTACGCCTCGAAACCGTCCGGGCGCTGACCAAGATCGGTGGACCGCGCGCGGTCAATATCCTCTTGCAGGCCGCCGAGTCCGATGATCAGGAACTGCGTCGCCAGGCCCTGCTCTCCCTGGGTTCCATCCGCGCCGCCAGCGCCATCCCGACTCTGCTCAAACTGCTCGACCAGCGGGACTGGAGCCGGCACACCATCGACATGAAGAAAGATGCCATCCGCGCCCTGGGAGAAATCCGCTCCAGCGAGGCGCTGGCGGCACTGACCCGGATACTGGGCCGGCGCCGGCTGCTGCGCCGGGCCCTGCACGATGAACTGCGCGTCGCGGCGGCCGTGGCCCTCGGTGAAATCGGCGACGAGGGCGCCCGGGAGAGCCTGGTCATTGCCTCCCAGGACCGCTCCGCCCCGGTCGCCCGGGCCGCCGTTCAAGCCCTCATGCAACTGGAGAAAGAGCTTCCATGAACATTGATGACACCCGGCAGGTGGTCCAGGTGCTGGCGGCAGCGGTCAAGGGGCTGCGCCTCTACTCCTGCGAGCATCCGGCCACGGTCAAGCAGGTGCAGACGCTGCAGAACGGCCTGTTCAACCTGCTTCGGCACAAGAAGCAGATCAAGATGGGGCTGCTGGAGGGGACGCTGTTTGTCGACGACTACCTGTTCGTCCAGGAGTTTCCGGCAGCCGGGGAAATCGTGCGCCTGCTCGAAGCCTGCGAGCTCGCCGGTATCGAATTCCGTGCGGGGCTCTCGGCCGAAGAACTGCAGGTCTTGCTCGAACTGCTCCACGCCGGCGAGCAAAAAGGAGAGGACTTCGGCGAAGCGCTGCGGCGCCGGAAGGTGGAGCAGATCCATGCGGTGGCCAGCGACGAGGACGAAGAGGCCGGCCAGCCACGCAAGGTTTACCGCAAGGCGCTCAAGGTCGTCGACCAGATCTTCACCGATGTGCGCATGGGTGAGATTCCCTCCTCCGAGGATGCCATCAAGGTGGTGAAGAGCATGGCCCAGCTCACTATCACCGAGCCCCATGCCTTGTTCGCCCTCTCCATGCTCAAGGATTACGACAACTACACCTTCACCCACTCGGTCAACGTGTCGGTGATCTCCCTGGCCGTCGGCCGGGCCTGCGCGGTCAGCGAAGAACAGTTGCGCACCCTCGGCCTGGGCGGCCTGCTCCATGACCTCGGCAAGCTCAAGGTTGATATCGGCATCATCAACAAGCCGGGGCGCCTGACCGAGGCCGAGTTCGAATCGATCAAGCAGCACCCGCGCTTCGGCGCCGAGATCATTGCCCAGATGGAGGGGGTCACCAAGGAGGTGATGGATATCGTCATCGGTCATCACCTGCGTTACGACCGCTCCGGCTACCCGGCCGACGCGGCAGGCCGGGCAGTGACGTCCCTGGTCGACATGGCCGCGATTGCCGACAGCTACGACGCCATGACTACCCTGCGCGCCTACCAGCGACCGGTCACCCCACGCAAAGCCATTGCCCGCCTGCGCGAGGCCACCGGCACCAGCTTGCACCCGACCTTTGTCGAACAGTTCATCGCCTCCCTCGGGCCCTATCCGGTCGGCAGCCTGGTGCGCCTGGACAGCAACGAGATTGGCCTGGTCATCAAGGTCGATACGGCCGATCCGAGCCTGGCCGAC
>JBFYXI010000058.1:0-5702 GCA_041310635.1 Desulfuromonadaceae bacterium
CGAGGCCGAGGCGCTGAACTGGTTGACCAGCACGACCATCGGTCCACGATACTCGATGGAGGGATCCTGATCTTCCAGCACCTTGGTCGCCCCACCGGACGTACGCACCTGGACGATCGGCCCCTGTTCGATGAACAGCCCGGCCACCCCGACGGCATCGGTCAGCGCGCCGCCGCCGTTGTTGCGCAGATCAAGGACCAGACCGTCAATTCCCTGCCGTTTCAATGATGCCAGAGCCAGCCGCACATCGTCAGTCGAGTTCCGCCCGCCCTTGCCCCCGCGGTTTTCCTCGAAATCGCGATAGAAGCTGGGAATCTTGATATAGCCATAACGCCGGCCGCTGTCCGGGACGTCTACCGTCGCCGACTTGACGAACGATTCCTCGATCACCACCACATCGCGCACAATCGGTATGACAAACGGCTTGTGGCCTGCCCGTTTGATCGTCAGGCGAACTTCGCTGCCCTTTTTGCCGCGGATCAGGGCGACGGCGTCGCGCAGCCGCATGTCCGAGATATCGACCGCTTCGCCATTGCCCTGGGCAACCGCGAGGATGACGTCATCGGCCTGCAACTGCCCCTGTCGATCGGCGGCGCTCCCCGGGATGACCTTGACCACCTTGATATAGCCTTCATCATCGTGCAGCGTCGCACCGATCCCTTCCAGAGAACCGCGCATGCTGATGTCGAAATCTTCCTTCGACTGCGGCGGCAGGTAATTGGTGTGCGGGTCGAATGCCCGGGTAAAGGCATTCAGGTACCGGTCGTACTGATCCTGCAGGGTTTCCTGGTGGAGCCTGGAGAAATAGTCATGGTGCTGCTTGAGCACCTTCTCCCGGGCCTGCTGTTCCAGGTTCTGCCGCTGCTCTTTGGGCACCAGCGAGGGGGTGGCGAAGCCTCCCTCCTCCACCAGAACCAGATAGCGGGACAGAACCCGATATTTGAGCTCTTTCCGCCAGCGCTCTTTAAGTTCCTTTTCGGTGCGGCAGAAGGTCAGCTTGTCCGGGTCTGTTTCGTAGTCTTCATTGACCGTGAAGTCGAAGGGTTTGGCCAGCAGGTCGCCGACCAGTCGCTCGGCCCGATCGACTCCGGCACCCATCAGTCGCTCGGCCAAAGGTACCAGCTCCATCTGTCCCGACTGGATCTCGTCATCGATCTCCAGTTCAAAGGACCGCAGTTGTCTGACTTCACTGTCGAGCAGAAAGCGCTTCTGGTAGTCGAGCTGTTTCAGATAAAGCTGAAAAGCCGCCCGCGAGAGGTCATCGTCAATCGCCTTGCCGCTATAGTGATAACCGGTCTGCTGGCGCAACACGTAGGTCAGCAGCTTGGTCCGGTTCTGATCCGCATGCGGAGTGGTTGCCGCCAGGGGCAGATCACCCAGACAGAGCGCTGCTGCCAGCGCCACGGTGACTGACAACAGCAGTAACAGCCAGCGGCTTCGGGATTTTACCTTAGGAAGCATGTTTGATCGATCCGCGCAAACAGGTTGAGGAATGGTCCATTACTTCACAAGATACTCCATCTGCCGCCCCAATGGCAATTATTCCGCAACTTGACATGGGCCATGACTATCTTGACAGCTGCCAGGAGAAGGGCTATCAACAGAGCACCTCGCCAAGGAGTGCCGGTCTATGTCGAAAGCACAGGAGGGCGATACGGTCACCGTAGCCTATCAGGGCATCCTCAATGACGGCAGCATCTTCGACAGCTCCGACGAAGACGAGCCGCTGGTCTTCATCCTCGGGGAAGATGCCGTTCTCCCCGGCTTTGAAAAAGCAATTTTCGGCATGGAAACCGGAGAGCGGAAAATTGTGCGGATTCCACCCGAGGAAGGCTTTGGTATCCGTCAGGAACGGCTCGTCGATCAATTCGCCATCGACAATCTGCCGGCCGGATTCAACCCGAAGATCGGCGCGCAACTGGAAGTCACTGCCGAGGATGGCTCACACTTCCAGGTCGTGGTCACCGAGTTGCTCGATGGCCGGGTGACGCTGGATGCAAATCACCCTTTGGCGGGTCAAACCCTGATCTTTCATATCGAGTTGCTCGCCCTCGATCGCCCGACCATCAACTGAGGGCCGGGGGAGTCGACAGACCGCTGTCAGCAGCGCCGGCCCAGACGGTTTGCCGCTTGAATATGTTTGGATTTTTGCCCTTTTTCAGTTATTTTAATAATATAAAGTTAGCAGAGGTGTTTTTCATGATGATCAGAGTTATGTACAGTGATGGCCGATTCGACCTGATCAAACCGAACCTGCTCGATCAACTGCTGGGACAAAACTGCCTGGCCAGCTTCAAACGCTCGGAGGGGTGGGCCGTGATCGGCCGCGACCCGCTCCGCGGAGCCGGTGGTTCATCCTACCGCGGCCCGGACCGGCGAATTTCCTGAGGTTGCCTTCGTCACACTTCCCGCCAGGCATCAAGCAACGGGAAATAGAGCGCCGCCTTGACTCTCTGCGGCGGCGTTCGCAGGACCATCAGGCGGCGATAGTCTTCAAGCTGACCGCGATACCGCTCGACCTCTTCCGCGATAAAATCCTCCACCGTCACCTCTCCGGACGGACAACTGGTTTTGTAGTCGATAACCCAGCACACGCCCTGCTCATCGACAAAGGTCCGATCGATGATCGCATGCACAGGGGTGCCGTCAATAACGCCGGTCAGCGCCAGTTCGCAGGCGGCATCCTGATGGGCCTGCAGGATCCAGCGCCCGCGCGGGCTGCGCCTGGTATTGATCAGGGCAGCCAGGATGCGCTCGGCACAGACAGCCCCCCGCGAGTGCGGAACCCCCTCCCGCAACAGTTCTCCCTGCAGCGCTGCTCGGATCGCGGCGAAGCGTTGCTCGGGCCACTGCTCCAGTCCGTCGCGGGCGAGACGCTCCAGCCAGGCATGGACGATGGTGCCGACGATGCGCCCCTCTTCGCCACGCAGCGACAGACGTGCGGATGCCGCCTGACGATGGCCGGCATCCGAGGCCCGGCGCGGGGCGGGACAGCCAACCGGCAAGGCTTTTGCCAGCAGCGGGGCACTCCACCCGACCGGCAAGCGGAGTAACGGCACACCTTGCGCGGGCGCAACCGGAGCTGCGGCCGCGGTATCGACCGGGGGCACCTGGGTCGAGGCGCCCAGCACCGGCCAGAGTTCCTTGAGCAGGGACCCGGCCGCGGGACGCAACTCCCCGTCCCGGTTACGTTCGGCATGGCCGAGCAGGTGCAGGTGCCGGCGGGCACGGGTTGCGGCCACATACAGGAGCCGGAGGGTCTCAAGTTGCTCTTTGTCCGCGTGGATCCTGGCAACGGCCCGATAGGTCGGGTCGTGATCTTCGGCGCTGCTTGCCGGGATAGGCGCCAACAGCAGGCCTTCGCCCCGGCGCGCGGGGTCGAGCTGCTCCTGCCAGAGGAGCAGCGAACGTTCCGGAGGGCGCACGGCCCGGCCGAGTCCGGGGAGGATCACGGTGTCGAACTCCAGCCCTTTGGCCTTGTGGATAGTCATCAGCTGCAAACCGGCTCCGGCCTGGGGATCAGGGGCGGCATACAGCTTGCCGAGCCGTTCTTCGAGGGTTTCGAGCCGGACCAGGTCGCCACCTTCATCCAGTTCCTCGAGGAGGGTGAAAAACTGCTCGACATCGACCAGGTCTCTTTCCGCCAGACCGGCCGGACCGCGCAAGCCGAGCCAGACGGTCTCGACCAGACGGCGCAGCGGCAGCCGGCCTCTGGCGGCCAACCCTCTGTGCAGCACCGGCATCACGGCGGCCAGGCGGGCCTCGCTGTCGGCGTTGAGTGCCGAAATGAGCGGTGGCTGCGCGGCATGTTCGGCCAGGCATTCCCACAGCGTGGCTGCGGGGCGATGGCCACAGAGGGCCAGCAGGTCATCGAGGCGCAGGCCGCACCATGGCGCTCGCAGCACGGCAAGCCAGGCAACCCGGTCGTCCGGATGCAGCAGTGCCCGAGTCAGCGCCAACAGATCACCAATGGACTGACGGCGGCTGAGCGGGTCAACGTCCTGAGCCTGCCAGGAGAGCCCGGCGTTCTTCAGGGCCGGAATCAAGGCGGCCAGATGGGACCGCGACCGGACCAGCACCGCGACGCTTCCTTGGGGGTCGTCGGCATGTGACCGGCGCACCAGTTCGACGATCCGCGCCGCTTCCCCGGCGTCATCGCGTCCGGCGAAACAGGTCAGCACCGCGGCCGGGCCGGGTTCGGCAGGAGACGCAGCGGTTGCCGCGGCATAGGGCACCGCGCCGCGCACCTCGTCCTCCACGGTCGGAAAGAGGTTCGCGAAGGTGGCGTTAAACCAGTCGACCAGGCCAGCCTGGGAACGGAAATTGATTTGCAGAACCAGGGGGGCCAGCCGCACATTGTCGAAGCCGCCAGCGCGGACGCGCAGATACAGCCCGACTTCGGCCTCTCGAAAGCGGTAGATCGACTGCATCGGATCACCGACCACGAAGAGGGTTCGGCCGTCCTCCGGCTGCCATCCCGCCGTCAGCCGGGAGAGCAATTCGTACTGACCGCGCGAGGTGTCCTGGAATTCGTCGACGAGGATATGACGGAGGCGGCTGTCGAGGTGCAGCAGCAGATCGGCCGGTGCGAGATCGTCGCCGAGGGCGATCAGTGCACCGCGGGCAATTTCGGCGAAATCGACCTGTCCTGCCGCCTGGAAGGTTTGGCGCAACTCCCGGTCGGCAAGCGGGAGCAGCTCGATCAGGGCTGCCAGAACCTGCCACTGGTCATCGGCATAGGCCGTCGCCGGCAGGTGACGCAGCCCACGATACTGACGCAGCGCTTCGGGAGCAGTGCGCAAACACTCGAAAGCGGCGAGCATGCGCTGCTTCATATCCCGGGCCACAGCGTCCTTGCCCGCCGGGAAACCGAGGCGAATATCGATGGTTTTGCGCACCTCGCCGGTGTCGGCAAGCACCAGCTGGGCGAGTGCCAGCCAGGCTGGCAAATCCGCCACCATCGCCGCTGGCAGGGCAGAACGGCCTGCCAGCGGCGCCAACGGGTTGCATCCTCCTGCAGCGGCAAGGTTGGCTGCCGCCCAGGCCCCCAGTTGGCAAAGTTCGGCGAGCAGCCCCTCTGCCAAGGATTCCCGCAGCGCCGCCAAAGCCGTAATGACCTGCAGGCGCAGGGCACTTTCCAGGTCGGGCCGCGCGCTGGCAAGGCTGACCGGATCGAGGTGGCGCAGCCATTGGTCACGACGGCCGAGCATCGCCACCAGAAGATCGCGCAGCAGCGGCAGACGGTTGTCGAGGTGAGCCAACAACCGTTCGATGGCGGTACTGCCCTCGCTGCCATCCTCGAGCCGAGTCAGCAGCCGTTCGGCGGCGCGGCGGTAAAGCTCGGCGGGGTCTTCGGCGATTAGCGGGGCTTCGCCGAAACGCGCCAGGTAGGGCATGCGCCTGACCAGGGCGGCACACAGGCTGTCGATGGTCATCACCTGCAGGCGGCCCGGGCTGTCCAGCAGTTTCCAGCCCCGTTCACGGTCCCGCTCCAGGGCTGCCCGGGCCAGGGTCCAGGTTTGTACTGCATGAGGCTCGGCGGGTGCCGGTGCGTTGCGGGCCTTTTCCAGGGATTCCAGCAGACGTTTGTGCATCTCCGCGGCAGCCTTGCGCGTGAAGGTGATTGCCAGGATCTCCTCGGGGGTGGCGGCCACCGCCAGCAGGGCAAGCATCCTTTGGATCAGCAGTTCGGTCTTGCCTAG
>JBFYXI010000076.1:0-2992 GCA_041310635.1 Desulfuromonadaceae bacterium
GCCGGCGACCGTCCCGCCCACGAGGCGAAAGGTGAACGTCTCGTCGAACGTCGGCCCCCAGTCGTAGGTGACGGTTCCCTTCCATCGCCCATCATGAGAACGGCGGTGGAAAAGTCTGCCACGGTAGCGGCGGGATAGTCCCGCTGCCGGCGGAGTAAGACTCTGCCACTTTTGCCCTTTCTGGCGGCAGGGAGGGCGGGGGCATTTTCACCGTGGAACTGTATCTGAAGGTTCGTCTCGCCATTCGGGACGGGATGAGCGCGCGCGAGGCGGCACGTCACTTCGGGGTTTCGCGCGAGAGCGTGAAGAAGATGCTGAGTTTTTCGGTTCCGCCGGGGTATCGGCGGATGGCGCCGATCAAGCGGCCGAAGCTGGACGGGTTCACCGAGATTATCGACCAGTGGCTGGGTGATGATGTTGGCCGGCCCCGCAAGCAGCGTCACACGGCCAAGCGGGTTTTTGACCGGCTGCGGGACGAGCACGGGTTCACCGGCGGCTACACGATCGTCAAGGATTACGTGCGCGATCAGCAGCGCCGGCGGCGGGAGATGTTTGTCCCGTTGCACCACGCACCGGGCCACGCCCAGGCTGATTTTGGCGAAGCGCTGGTTGTGATCGGCGGGATCGAGCAGAAAGCGCACTTCTTCGCGCTCGATCTGCCGCATAGCGATGCGAGTTACATTCGGGCCTATCCAGCGGCAACCGCCGAGGCTTGGGTCGACGGCCACGTTCATGCTTTCGCTTTCTTCGGCCGGGTGCCGCGGTCGGTGCTCTACGACAACGACAGATGCCTGGTGGTGCGCATCCTGGCGGATGGCACACGCAAACGCGCCCGCCTCTTCAGCGGGTTCTTGTCGCATTACGTGATCCAAGACCGCTATGGCCGTCCTGGTAAAGGCAACGACAAGGGCAGCGTCGAGGGTCTGGTCGGCTGGGCCCGGCGCAACTTCATGGTGCCGCTGCCGCGTTTTGCGTCCTGGGACGATTTCAACGACTGGCTGGAGGAGCAATGCCGCAAGCGTCACGCGGACCTCCTGCGGGGCCATACCGAGACGATCGGACAGCGGCTCCAGCGGGATCTGCAGGCGATGGCGGAGCTGCCGCCTGCCCCCTTCGATGCCTGCGAACAGGCGACAGGACAGGTGAGTTCACAGTCGCTGGTCCGCTACCAGACCAACGATTATTCGGTGCCCGTCGCCTATGGCCATCGCGATGTCTGGGTACGGGGCTATGTCGATCAGGTCGTGATCGGCTGCGGCGGGGAGGTCATCGCCCGCCATCCCCGGTGCTATGACCGCGAGGACATGGTCTTCGACCCGGTCCATTACCTGCCCCTGCTGGAGCAGAAGATCGGCGCGCTGGATCAGGCGGCGCCGCTGGCCGAATGGGACCTGCCCGCGGAGTTCCAGACCCTGCGGCGCCTGATGGAAGCGCGGATGATCAAGGCCGGCCGCCGGGAGTACGTTCAGGTTCTGCGGCTGCTGGAGGGCTTCGGGATGGAAGACCTCCATGTCGCGGTCAAAAACGCGCTGCGCATGGGCGCGGTAGGTTTTGACGCTATCAAGCACCTCGTTCTGTGCCAAGTGGAGAAGCGCCCGCCGAAGCTTGACCTTAACGTCTATCCCTATCTGCCGCGCGCCACTGTCGGCAAGACCTCGGCCGCCAGTTACCTGTGCCTGGTGTCGGGGAATGCCGCATGAACGAGGCCCCCAAACTCCTTCTGGCTCATCACCTCAAGACGCTGAAGCTCCCGACCGTGCTGCGGGAATACGACAAGGTGGCCCAGCAGTGCGCCGCCGAGGGGCTGGACCATGTTCAGTTCCTTGCCCGACTGGTGGAACTGGAGCTGATCGACCGCGAACGGCGGATGATCGAGCGCCGGATCAAGGCCGCCAAGTTCCCCGCGGTCAAAAGTCTGGACAGCTTCGACTTCAAGGCGATCCCCAGCCTCAACAAGATGCAGGTGCTGGAACTGGCCCGCTGCGAATGGATCGAGCGGCGGGAAAACGTCATCGCCCTCGGGCCGAGTGGCACGGGCAAAACCCATGTTGCCCTGGGCCTGGGGCTTGCCGCCTGTCAGAAGGGCCTCGCCGTCGGCTTCACGACCGCCGCCGCCTTGGTCCATGAGTTGATGGAGGCCCGAGACGAGCGGCGGCTGTTGCGCCTGCAAAAGCAACTGGTCAGCCACAAGCTGCTGATCATCGACGAACTGGGCTTCGTGCCGCTCAGCAAAACCGGCGCCGAGTTGCTGTTTGAGCTGATCTCACAACGCTATGAACGCGGCGCCACGCTGATCACCAGCAATCTGCCCTTCGACGAGTGGACCGAGACCTTCGGTTCCGAGCGCCTCACCGGCGCGCTGCTCGACAGGCTGACACATCACGTCAGCATCCTCGAAATGAACGGCGACAGCTATCGCCTCGGCCAGAGCCGTGCCCGCAAGGCCCGGGTCGCAGCAGACGCCCAACCATAAAAACTGGCCCTCGCCAAAGCGCCCTGGCGCGCGCGCGTGCCAGGGCGTTCACCAATCCCGACCGTCAGAAACGTACCGCTATGGCGGCGAGATCCGCGCCCAAACGGCGAACAACCGCATTCCCCGTTGCCGGCGGCCGCGACGTGACGATCGTCTGTCTGGAGAGTTGCCGCGTCGTCCGGCTGCGGTGAGGGTGCCGTCGTGCTCGCGGCCGTCCAGGACGCTGCGCGCCGCTACGCGGTGCCCTTCGGGCCTCCTTGACCGCCGCCGCGCGCGACGGCTGTGTGACCGCAGGTCGGAACGAAGAAGCGGTTCGCGCAGGCCGAACAAAGAAGCGATCCTCGGATAAAAAGATGCGCTGACTTGGCCGACTCTTGCGCCGCCATGTGGACTGGTTTGTCGCCGCCGTTGACAGAACCGTCCGCCCTCCAGCCGCTTGGCATAGAGCGACATGCCGAGACCGTCGTGCCAAAGAATCTTGATCAGGTCACCACAGTGCGTTTCATAATGCCCCCTCAG
>JBFYXI010000084.1:0-5737 GCA_041310635.1 Desulfuromonadaceae bacterium
AGTCGGCCACCGTCTCGCCGTTGCCGTGGAAGTGGAGGACGGTCGGGGCGTCGGCAGCGATGCGCCGGTAGCGGCAGCCGAGGCGGAAGCCGTCTCCCGCGACGAAGAACGGGTCGGCGAAGCCGGCGGCAAAAGGGAAGAAGTAGCGCGCCGACAGGAGCGGATGGTCGAGGGGGGATGGGGTGGATGAGATCATGAGGTCAGTTCACTGCCTACCTGCAGGCATAGGGGGGCAAGGAAACGGCGAATTCAGTGTGGTGTCCCCGGAACTCATCGTGATATTTAGTAAACAGCGAGAATACAGCGTCTCACCACCGAATAATAATCCACGTTCTCGTAAAAAAGTCAATTATTCCAGCGATTGCACTACAGTTTTGCATCCACTCTATCTATTAATTCAGGAACGTCCTATAGTAAAAAAGTGGGTTGCCATCATAAATCATTGCTTTTGGTCATTTCCAACCACCTTCGTATTCCGGTTTTATCCATCCACCTCTTTGTAAAATCCTCTGGAATAGTCTGCACCGTTCCTTTCTGATCCCTTTCGTCCCGTAAATTCTTACCAGGACCGAACACTCAGACCGCGTAGTGAATAAGGGGCACAAAGTGAGCCTTGCCATTCTCATTGGTTACTTCGCAAAACAGGAGGAAGCCCGTCGAGCTCTCCGGGAACTGAGGCGAGAAGGCTTCCGCCGCACCGCCCTGGTGCATAAGACGGCGGACGGAGCTGTGCAGATTGCAGACCCATTCCGCTGGCGGCGTGCCCTCGGGGTAACCCTTGCGGCCTGCCTGTGCGGAGGCTTGGCCGGAATGGCTGATCTGCTCCTGGCCTGGTCGAAGTTGCTTCCCGTCGGGAACATTTCCACGTCCCTGGCATTGATCCTGGCGAGCGCCTCAGTCGGCGCCCTAGCCGCGCTTTGGCGGCTGCGACGGTCTACCCATGGCATCGAGACTGAAGTCCTGCAGGATCACGCCCGCTGGCTGGTGGCCGGGGAGTCCGTCCTGATCCTCAAGGCCACCGTCGAAACTTTACAGCGACCGGCGGCTCTATTGCGCGACAGCGGCGACATCCCTCCGGCGCTGTTCGTCATGTATCCCAAGCGCGAGCGGCGGCTGGCGGCGCGGGGTCCGGCGGCGAAGCTCTCCCCGATACAGATTCAGGAGCATGCCCAACGCCATGCCAGAGAGCAGCAGGTGGACCCGCGGCCGCGACCCACTGTCGAACTGCTCAAACGTCTGAAACAGTCTCGGCAATGGATACGCCAGGTGTGCGCGGATCTCACCGCCGCGAGCCGCATGGAACAGAAGGCCACGCCGGCCGCCGACTGGATCCTGGATAACGAGTACATCCTGGAGGGGAACGCCCGCGATGTCCTGCTGAACCTTCCCCGGAGCTTTTACCAGCAGTTGCCCACGCTGGTCGCTGGTCCCTGCCGGGGGCTGCCGTGCATCTACTCTCTGGCCAAGGATCTCGTCTCCCACAATGAACTGCATCTGGAGCGGGAGTATATCCTGGCGTTCATCGAGGCCCACCAATCGGTGCGGACGCTGACCATCGGCGAACTCTGGGCCATGCCCCAGATGCTGCGCATCGCGCTGATCGAAAGCATCCAGAGTCTGGCCGTCACCGCCCTGGCGGACCTGCGCGACCGACAGCTGGCCGATTTCTGGGCAAGCCGCTTGATTGCCGCCAATCGCCGTGATGCCAATCAACTCCTGGCGTTCCTGGCGGAACTTGCTGCAACGGAGCTGCATCCCAGCCCTTATTTCGGGGTACAGCTGGTCGGCCTGCTCTATGACGAGGCCGCTGCCTTGTCGCCGGTCCACAACTGGCTTGAACGCACCCTTAAAACCCCTCTGCACGACCTTGCTCTGCGGGAGCAGAACCGGCAGACCAACGAGCAGCTGGCCTGCGGAAATGCCTTTACCAGCCTGCGCCAGCTGGCCCTGCTCGACTGGCGGGAGATCTTCGAACAACTCAGCCGGGTCGAGCAGCTGCTGAGCCGCGATCCGTCCGGGATCTATGCCGGGATGGATTTTGCATCTCGCGACCGCTGCCGGCGGGCGATCGAAGAACTTGCCCGCGCCGCGTCCCAGACCGAGGAAGCGGTTGCGGAGCGCGTCATCAAGGTGGCGGCGCAGGCGGGGCGTGAAGCAACCGACGATGAACGGCGCAGCCACGTCGGCAGCTGGCTGGTCGGGGAGGGGCGGTCCGAACTGGCCCGGCTCCTCCCCTGCCGTGAAGCCCGCCACTATCGCACCCTGGCATGGATCTATCGCCACCACGCCGCCGTCTACGCCTTTGGCATCGTCGGCTTCTCTGCCCTGTTGCTTGCCCTGCTCGCCGCCTTCGTCCCCATCGGACCATCCCCCGCGATCCGCGGCGGGCTGGCACTGCTCCTGCTGATCCCTCTCAGCCAGCTGGCAATCGAGGTGGTCAATTACCTGGTCACGCGACTCCTGCCGCCCCGGCCCTTGCCCAAGATGGATTTCGAGCTGACGGGGATTCCCGATGCTTTCCGCACCCTGGTGGTCGTGCCGATGATGCTGGTGAACGAGTCGACGGTAAGCGCCGAGGTTGAAAAACTGGAAATCCGCTACCTGGCCAACAAGGAAGCCAACCTACTCTTCAGTCTGTTCACGGACTACACCGATTGCGCCAACCTTTCCCGTGAAGATGACAGCCTCCTGCTGCGGACCGCGAGCACAGCGCTGGCAGACCTCAATGAGCGCCATGGCGGCGAGCGTTTTTTCCTCTTCCATCGGGAGCGCACCTGGAGTGAATCCGAGCAGAAATTCATCGGCTGGGAACGCAAGCGGGGGAAGCTGGAGGAACTGAACCGCCTGATTGACGGCACGCGGCCGGCGACCGCCGCCCGCCTGGTCTACGTGGGCGACCCGGATCAGCTGGCCGACGTGCGCTTCGTCATCACCCTGGACAGCGACACCCAGTTACCGCACGCAACGGCCCGCCGGATGGTCGAGACCCTGGCGCATCCCCTCAACCAGCCACGCTTCGACGCCGCCGGCAACATCCTGGCCGGCTCCTACACCATCATCCAGCCGCGGGTGAGTCCGACCCTGCCGAGCACCAGCGTCTCGACCTTCAGCCGGCTCTTCGCCGATGCGGTCGGCATCGACCCGTACAATCAGGCGATATCCGATGTCTATCAGGACCTGAGCGGCGAAGGATCGTACCATGGCAAGGGGATCTACGACGTGCGCGCCTTCAACCGCGTGCTCTCAGGACGCTTTCCTGAAGCGTGGGTGTTAAGCCACGACCTGATCGAAGGGGCTCATGTCCGGGTGGGGTTGGCCAGCGATATCGAGCTCTACGATGAATTCCCCCAAGGTTACCAGAGTTACAGCAGCCGGGCCCACCGCTGGATTCGCGGCGACTGGCAAATCGCGGGGTGGATTTTTCCCCGCGTGCCCCAGGCTTCGGGTGGCCGGGGACCGAACCGGCTCTCCCTGCTGAACCGCTGGAAGATCCTCGACAACCTGCGGCGCAGCCTGTTGCCCGCGGCGAGCCTCGCCCTGCTGCTGGCCTCCTGGCTCATTTCACCGGGAACCGGCGGGGCCGCGACGCTGGTGGTCGGCATGCAGCTCCTCTTTCACCCCTTGGCGCAGCCCTTCACCATGGCCACCACCCGCAAGGGGTTGCGGTATTTTTCCCCGGCGAAGCTGTGGCACGACCTGCTGCGGGCGACGGCCGACGCCGCCTTGTTGCCGCACCAGGCCGCGGTGAGCCTGGATGCCATTGCCCGGGTCGGCTACCGCCGCATGATCTCCCGGCGCAATCTGTTGGAGTGGACGGCCCAGGCCACCCCCTGGAGCGCCTCGCGCCGGCAGCCTCTCTTCACTGCCAGGCTGGCCCTGGGCAGCCTCTTCAGTGCCACCGTCGGCGTGACGGTCTGGCGCCTCATGCCGGCCAGCCTGCCACAGGCCGCCCCCTGGCTCATGCTCTGGCTGCTCTCGCCGCTGCTCGCCTGGATCCTGAACCTGCGTCCCGTCGAGGAGCAGCGGACCGCACCGCTGCCGGCAAGCGACCGCCGCTTTCTCAGACAGCTCGCCCGGCGGACCTGGCGCTATTTCTCGTCCTTTGTCAACGCCAGAACCTCCTGGTTGCCACCGGACAACTATCAGGTGGCCCATCAGAATCACCTGGCCATGCGCACCAGTCCGACCAACATCGGCCTCTGGCTGACCAGTGCCCTGGGGGCCCATGATTCCGGCTACCTGACCATCGACCAGGTCGTCGAAAAGCTCGCCGGCACCATGTCAAACATCGGTCGCCTGCAGCGCCATGAAGGGCATCTCCTCAATTGGTACGATATCCAGACCCTGGTCCCCTTGGAGCCGCGCTACGTCTCCACGGTCGACAGCGGCAACCTGCTCGGGGCCCTGTGGACCCTGGAGCGAGGGCTTGACGGGTTGGGGCACGCCCCGCTGCTGGACGGTAAGGCCTTTGCCGGCATGGCCGACACCGGGGACATCCTGATGCAGTCCGCACCCTTCCAAGGCAGTACCGGCCCGGCCCGCCAGGCCCTCGCCCAACTCCTGGCCGAGTGGCAGGATCCGCCGGCCGGCATGGTGGCTTTGCTGCGCCTGCAACGGCGGATGCAGGTTCCTGTCGGCACGGTTGTCGCTGCCGCAGGGTCCACGCCCTGGGGTGCCGAACTGGAACAGCAGGCGGCCACCTGGGTTCAGAACAGCGACCGCTATCTCACCTGGGTCGAAATCCTCGCGGAAAAATCCGCGGAGGAGCTTTCTGCGCTGGGACCGGAGGCCCTGCTCGCCATCCGTCAGGACCTGGCACAGGCGCCATCGCTCTTCGCCCTGGCTCACGGCCGGAGCGTTTCGCTGCCGATGCTGCGAGCGCTCCGCGCAGCGGCCCTCCCGGCCGGCACTGCGCTTCGGCCCTGGCTGGACCGGGTGATCGAGGCCTACGCCAAGGCGCAGTGGCTGGCCGGGGAGACCCTGGGGACGGTCGAGCGGCTGCTCGACGAGGTCCGCGAGCTGGCGGCCGGGATCAACCTGCGCTTTCTCTATGACCCCAGGCGCAAGCTCTTCGCCATCGGCTACAACGTCTCCACCGATCGGCTGGACGTTTCCAGCTACGATCTTCTGGCCAGCGAGGCGCGGCTCGGCAGTTTCGTCGCCATCGCCCGGGGCGACGTCCCCCTGGAACACTGGTTCTCCCTGGGTCGTCCCTACGGTGCCATCGGCCGGCAGCGGGTGCTGCTCAGCTGGACCGGGACCATGTTCGAATACCTGATGCCGCTGCTTTTCCAGTCTTCCTACGGTAACTCGCTGCTGGACAAGGCGGCCCGGGAAGCGGTGCAGGTCCAGATTGCCTACGGCCGCAGGCAGGGGGTGCCTTGGGGCATTTCCGAGTCCGCCTTTGCCGACCTGGACCAGGAGAAGACCTATCAGTACAAGGCCTTCGGCGTGCCGGCGCTCGGGTTGAAACGCGGGCTCGAGGAACAGCTGGTGGTCGCTCCCTATGCCACCCTGCTGGCACTGACCGTGGCCCCGAAGGAAGCGGTGCAGAACCTGAAACGACTGGCCGGGCTGGGCCTGCTCGGTGATTACGGTTATTACGAGGCGATCGATTTCATGGAGACGATCAAAACGCTCTTTGAAACCCATGCCATTCAGATGATCGATGGGAAATGGCAGGGCGATTTTTCCCATATGAACGAGAGCGAACTACTCCTGCCTACCAGTGTCAGCG
>JBFYXI010000110.1:0-5269 GCA_041310635.1 Desulfuromonadaceae bacterium
CGCTGATGGGGTAAGATCAAGGGCGGATTCAGGACGCAGCATTCCGGAGGCAAAACCCTCAGGGTTCTTAATGGTTTTAGTGGGTTAGCTTTTCTCCTGAATTCTGTATTCTGTACTCCGGCCTGCATATGCACACACTTGGAGAACGAATGAAAATTGCCTGCCCCCATTGCGGCTTTTCCCGCGAAGTGCCTGACGGCCAGGTTCCCGACCGGCCGGTGAAGGTCACCTGCCCTAAGTGCCAACAGGGTTTCGCCTTCGACAAGACCGCCGTTGGCGCAGCAGCCGCTGCCGACCTGGCCGGCGCTTCCCTGCCGACCACCGCGGCCGGGGAGAAGACAACGACCTGTCCGGGCTGCGGCCTCGTTCAACCGGCCGGCGACACCTGCGGCGGCTGCGGTTTGATTTATGCCAAATGGGCGGCTCGGCGGGATGTCAGGGAAGAGGTCGGCGAGGTGAAACCCCCTTTAGCCGGCGCTCCGCCCGTACACGATTTCCGGGTCATATGCAACGCTTGTGGCGCGGTTCAGCCGCCGGCCGGTCAATGCATCAACTGCGGCGCCATCCTGGTTGCTGCCGCCACCAAGCTCGAACCGCGCAACTTTGCCGGCTTCTGGGTCCGTCTCGTCGCCTACCTGATCGACGCCGCGATTCTTGGCATAGTGCAGTTCGTGATCAGTCTCGCGCTCGGCTTTGCCGGCGGATCGCTGACCGACAATGGCGGGAACATGGCCATGGCGATGATCAGTGCCTTGTGCGGAATGGTGATCAGTATCGCCTACGCGGTCTTTTTTACCGGGTATAATGGACAGACGCCCGGCAAGATGGCGCTGCGCATCCAGGTGGTGCGCTGCGACGGCACGCCGATGACCTACGGGCGGGCGTTCCTGCGCGAAGTGATCGGCAAGTTCGCCTCCGGGATCATCCTCGGCATCGGCTATCTGATGGTGGCTTTCGACCGCAACAAGCAAGGGTTGCACGACCGGATCGCCGGCACGTACGTGATCAAACTCTAGCATTCAGGATGCTGAATTCAGGAGTCAGAAGCCTGCGGTTAAAGTTGGTTGATCTGGCCATCGAGCTTCTCTTCTGAATCCTGTATCCTGAATCCTGAATTCCAAGAAGGAGTTTACCCATGGCCAAGAAATCCACCGTCAAAAAGATCGTTCTCGCCTACTCCGGCGGGCTGGACACCTCGATCATCCTCAAGTGGCTCACCGAGCAGTACGATGCCGAGGTGATCGCCTACTCCGCCGACCTCGGCCAGGGGGAGGAGCTCGACTTCATCCCCGAGAAGGCCAAGCAGACCGGCGCCAGCAAGAGCTACATCATCGACCTCAAGGAAGAATTCACCCGTGACTTCGTCTTCCCGATGTTCCGCGCCAACGCCATCTATGAGGGGCGCTACTTCCTCGGCACCTCCATCGCCCGGCCGCTGATCGCCAAGGCGCAGATGGAGATCGCCAGGAAGGAAGGGGCCGACGCCGTCTCCCACGGCGCCACCGGCAAGGGCAACGACCAGGTGCGCTTCGAGCTGGCCTATTACCACTTCGACCCGGCGATCAAGGTGATCGCTCCCTGGCGCGAGTGGGATCTGAAGAGCCGCACCGCCCTGGAGAAATATGCCAAAAAGCACGGCATCCCGATTCCGACCAGCAAGAAATTTCCGTGGAGTTCCGATCGCAACCTGCTCCACATCTCCTTCGAGGGAGCGATCCTCGAGAACCCCTGGGCCGAGGCCCCCGAGGAGATGTACGCCCTCACCACCCGCCCGGAAGACGCCCCGGACCAGCCGGAGTATGTGGAGGTCGAGTTCGAGAAGGGCAACGCGGTGGCGGTCAACGGCAAACGGCTCTCTCCGGCCAACCTGCTGGCCAAGCTCAATGAATTCGGCGGCAAGCACGGCATCGGCCGCGTCGACCTGCTTGAGAACCGCTACGTCGGCATGAAGAGTCGTGGTGTCTACGAGACTCCGGGGGGCACCATCCTCGAAGAGGCCCATCGCGGCGTGGAGTCGATCACCATGGACCGCGAGGTCATGCACCTGCGTGACGGCCTGATGCCGCGCTACGCCGACATGATCTACAACGGCTACTGGTTCTCCCCCGAACGGCTGGTGCTGCAAGCGCTGATTGACGCCACCCAGCAGACCGTCAACGGCAAGGCGCGCATCAAGCTGTACAAGGGGCACGCCCGGGTGGTCGGCCGCGACTCGGCCACCGACAGCCTGTTCAACGTCGACTTTGCCACCTTCGAGGCCGACCAGGTCTACGACCAGGCCGACGCCGAAGGGTTCATCAAGCTCAATGCCCTGCGCATGCGTATCGCCGCCATCCAGCGTGAGAACCTGAAAAAAGGCAAGGTCAAGGCGGTGAAGGCGCCGGCCAAAAAGAAGTGAGGAGTGAGGCGAGAGGGGTGAGGTGCAAACAAACGCATCACTCCTTACTCCTCACCCCTCACGGGTTTAAAGATGGACTTCACCAAACAGCACATCAAGACCTCGGTGGTCGCCTGCATCGTCGATGAAGGCGACCACGTGCTTCTCACCCGGCGCTGCATCGAGCCGTTCTGCGGCCAATGGGTCATGCCGGGGGGGAAGATCGACCACGGCGAGCCGATCCTGGCAGCGCTGCATCGCGAGGTCAGAGAAGAGGTCGGCCTGGAAATTCATGTTGCCGGGCTGGTCGATGTCTATGAGCATGTCGGCATCGGCCCGCGAAACGATCATTATGTGATCCTCTATTACCGTGCCCAACCGGTGGGCCGCGACCTGCAGCCCAATGGCGCCGAGGTCACCGAGGCCTGCTGGGTGCCGGCCGGGGAGCTGGCCCGCTACCACATGACCCCCGGCACCCGTCACGTGCTCTCCCGGCTCTTTCCGGGCTGCCTGAGCGATCCTGGCGTGCCCGAGGATGAGCTGGCCGAACGCGCGCAGGCCACCGGTTCGCCGTAAGCCGTGACCATGTTCCGCATCATCGACAAGACCCTGCATCTTGACTATACCCCCGGGCATCACCTGCACTGCCTGGTCTGTCAGATTCCCAACCGCCTCGGTCACGAGGGATCGACCTGCCGTCTGGTCGATCCGCAGCAGAAGTGGGCTCAGGTGCGCTCGATTCTCGAGTTGGTCGCGGCCGCCACGGGAAACCTGCGCAAGCTGCACTTCCTGCTCTTCCCCGAAGTCTGCATCCCCGCCGACCATCTCGACGAGATGCTGGCGTTTGTCCGCACCCGCTTCCGCCCCAACACCGTGACCATCCTCGGTGTCGAACATGTCCCGCTGCGCATCTACCTCGCCCTGCTCCGCCGCCATGCCGCCGACAACGCCGAGGCTTTGGCCAGCGTGCATGCCGATATCGAGGCCAGTGACATCGAGGCGCTGCCGGTCAACTGCTGCGTCACTGCGGTCAAGGAAGCGGACGGCACCCTGCGCGTCTTCCTCCAGGCGAAGAGCCACCCGTTCTCCGGCGAGGAAACCATCGACCCCTATCACGACCTCTACCGCGGCAAGGTCTTCCCGTTGTTCCGCTGCGTGCCGACCGGCTTCAACTTCATGCCGGTGATCTGCCTCGACTACGTTTACCGCGATCTCTACCAGTCGAATATCACCGCCATCATCGATCAGGCCAACCAGCTGTTCTCCCAGACCCGTCAGCGGCTCGACCTGCTCTGCGTGCTGGAATGCAACCCCAAACCGGAGCACCAGGCGTTCCGCGACGTGGTCAACGGCTTTTACGGTGAATACCTGGCCTATACCCCGGGGGTACGCGACACCACCACGGTGTTTTGCAACAGCTCGGGAGGCACCACCGGTTTCGGGGCCACTCCCGACAACGGTTTCGGCTGTTCAATGGTGATCCTGCACCGCAGCCACAAGCTGGCCCCGGCCGAAACCAGTGAATACCGCGCCGACGACTATGAAGGCCTGCCGGTGTGCCGGCTGCGCTTCGGCACGGAAACGCGGCTCTACTACTTCAATCTGCCGCTGTTCCACGAACTTGACCCGCGCACCACCCGCTATCCATTGAAAATTCACGCCATTTACCGGCCCGAGGGCGCCGGCTGGGTGCGGCTCGGCGAGCCGACACCCGGCCTCGGTGCCGCCGGCCACGATTACCAGACGGTGCGCCAGCGCGACGCCGCCGAACCAACCGGGAGGGATCTGCCGCATCATGACTGACAAAAAACTCTGGGGAGGTCGCTTTTCCCAGCCGACCGACAAGTTCGTCGAGGAATTCACCGCCTCGATTCAGTTCGACCAGCGCCTCTACCGCTACGATATCCAGGGGTCGATCGCCCACGGCCGGATGCTCGCCAGACAGGGGATCATCGCCGCGGAGGAGGCCGATGCCATCGTCGCCGGACTGCGCGGGATCCTTGCCGAGATCGAGCGCGGCGAGTTCGAATTTTCCATCGCCCGCGAGGACATCCACATGAACATCGAGGCGCGCCTGATCGAAAAGATCGGCCCGGTCGGCGGCAAGCTGCACACCGCGCGGTCGCGCAACGATCAGGTGGCCCTGGATGTGCGCCTCTACCTGCGCGACGAGGTCGATGCCATCGGCAAGGCGCTGGCTGCCCTGCAACAGGCACTGCTCGACCAGGCGGAACACCATCTCGACGTGATTATGCCCGGCTACACCCACCTGCAAACCGCCCAGCCGATCCTCTTCGCCCACCACCTGCTCGCCTATGTGGAGATGTTCGGCCGCGACAACGGCAGGCTGGTTGACCTGCGCGCCCGGCTCAATGTCCTGCCCCTCGGCGCCGGCGCTCTTGCGGGCACCACCTTCCCGATCGACCGCGAATGGGTGGCGGAGCAGCTCGGTTTCGACGGGGTCACCCGCAACAGCCTCGACTCGGTCTCCGACCGTGACTTCGCCATCGAGTTCTGCAGCTTTGCCGCGCTGCTGATGATGCACCTGTCGCGCCTGGCCGAAGAGCTGGTGCTCTGGTCCAGCGCCGACTTCGCCTTTGTCGATCTCTCCGACGGCTTCTGCACCGGCTCCTCGATCATGCCGCAGAAGAAGAATCCCGACGTTCCTGAACTGGTGCGCGGCAAGACCGGCCGCGTCTACGGCAACCTGGTGAGTCTGCTGACCCTGATGAAGTCACTCCCCCTAGCCTACAACAAGGATATGCAGGAGGACAAGGAGCCGCTGTTCGACACGATCGACACGGTGCGCGGCAGCCTCAAGGTGTTTGCCGAGATGATTGCGCAGATGACGGTCAAGACCGAAAACATGCGTGCCGCCGCGGCGCGCGGCTT
>JBFYXI010000111.1:0-4387 GCA_041310635.1 Desulfuromonadaceae bacterium
CCCGGCCTCGGCAACGACCTCGACCTCGTGAATCCCCTTGACCAGATGGAAGCCGTAAGGGCCGACCAGCAGGCCGGTGACCAGGTAGCCGACGATCGGTGACTGGTGCAGACGGCTGAACAGCCAGGCGTTTACCAGGGCCAGGGTCAGGAGGATGAAGATTTCGCGAAGGACGGAGAGGTCGGCCATGGCCGTTGCAGTTCACTCCCTGGGTTCGGCTGCGGTTTTGCGGGCGCGGCGCCGCTCCGCCCAGCAGACCAGCCGCTCGCGGATGGTCTGCTCGTAACCGCTCTCCTTCGGCCGGTAGAACTGGTGGCCGACGAGTTGCTCGGGGAGATGCGCCTGGGTCACCACTGCCTCCGGCTGGTCGTGGGCGTACTGGTAGCCCTTGTGGTAGCCGAGATCCTTCATCAGCCTGGTCGGCGCGTTGCGGATGTGCAGCGGCACCGGCAGGGCGCCGCTCTGGCGCACTTCGGCCAGGGCCGCGTCGATGGCCAGGTAGGAAGCGTTGCTCTTCGGCGCGGTGGCCAGATAGGTGACGGCCTGGGCCAGGGGGATGCGCCCCTCCGGGAGGCCGATCACGTGCAGCGCCTGCTGGGCGGCCACCGCCACCTGCAGAGCGCGCGGATCGGCGTTGCCGACGTCCTCGGCGGCGAAGATGATCATGCGCCGGGCGATGAACATCGGGTCCTCGCCGGCTTCGATCATCCGCGCCAGCCAGTAAATCGCGGCGTCGGCATCGGAGCCGCGCAGACTCTTGATGAAGGCCGAAATGACGTTGTAGTGCTCCTCCGCCTGATCGTAGAGCAGCGGCGCTTTCTGCAGAGCGGCTTCCACGCTGGCCAGGCTGATCGTGCCGGCGTCGGTGAGGCTGGCGGCGAGCTCCAGAGTATTGAGGGCGACGCGCGCATCACCGTGGGCCATCTCGGCGAGAAAATCAAGGGCCTCCGCCGCCGCGGTCAGCGCCCGTTCGCCGAGTCCCTCGGGCACGGTCAGCGCCCGTTCGAGAAGCACGCGGAGCTCCGCCGGCGCGAGCGGTTCCAGCACGAACACCCGCGAGCGCGACAGCAGCGCCGAGTTGACTTCGAAGGAGGGGTTTTCGGTGGTGGCGCCGATCAGGATCACGTCGCCGCGTTCCACCCAGGGGAGGAACGCATCCTGCTGGGCCTTGTTGAAGCGGTGGATCTCGTCGACGAACAGCACCGTGCGCCGGTTGTGGTAGCTGCGCTCCTCCTGGGCCTTGGTCACGATCTCGCGGACCTCCTTGACCCCCTGCAGCACCGCCGAAAAGGCGGCGAAACGACATTTGGTGGTGGCGGCAATGACCTGGGCGAGGGTGGTCTTGCCCGTTCCCGGCGGCCCCCAGAGGATTACCGAGGTCAGTTGATCGGTCTCGATCAGCCGGCGCAGGATCTTCCCCGGACCGAGCAGATGACTCTGCCCGACAACCTGGTCGAGAGCCCGCGGACGCATGCGTTCGGCAAGCGGCGGCGGGGTGCGGTCGGCGGCGGTCGAAGTGAACAGGTCCATGCAGTTGAATTCAGGTGAGGGGTTTTGGGTGAGGGAAGAGGAGAAAAAACTGTCGGGGTTCTTCTCTGCGCCGAGGAGTCGCGTCTGACTCCTTACGCCTCACGTCTCGCGAATGTTAGCACAGCCCCGTTGAGACGACAACCCGAGCGGTTTGCGGAACGTGGACTTTGCCGGAACGGTGTGATAACTTTTCCGGCGCAGCGTGCGAGGAGGTTTGCCTTGAAATCAATTGGTATTTTCGTCAAGCGGCACCATCAGGATGCGGTGCGGGTCGCCGGTGAAGTGGCCGCCTGGTTCAACTGCCGCGGGATTGCGGTGCTGGTCGATGAGGCCCTGGTTGCCGAGATCCCCGATGCCCTGGGTTGTCCGGCGGCAGAGATCCCGACCCAGGCGGATCTGCTCATGGTCCTCGGTGGTGACGGCACGCTGCTGTCGGTAGCGCGCCTGGTCGACGACCGGCGCACGCCAATCCTCGGCATCAACCTTGGCAGCCTCGGTTTTCTCACCGAAATCACCCGCGACGAAATCGAACCGGTCCTGACCAAACTGCTGGCCGGGGATCTGGTGGTTTCCGAACGACTGCGCCTCGACGTCGCCATTCGCCGCGACGGGGTGGAAGTCGCCCACTACAGGGTGCTCAACGACCTGGTGATCAATAAGGGGGCGCTGGCCCGCATCATCGACATGGAGGCCTGGGTCGATGATGCCTACCTGACCACCTTCAAGGCCGACGGCCTGATCATCGCCACACCGACCGGTTCGACCGCCTACAATCTTGCCGCCGGCGGCCCGATCATCTCGCCGGCGCTGCACTGTCTGGTGATCTCGCCGATCTGCCCGCACATGCTCACCAACCGGCCGATCATTGTCTCCGACGATGCGCTGATCCGCATCGAAGTGAAGTTCCAGAACGAAGAAGTGGCCCTGACCGCCGATGGTCAGATCGGCATGCCGCTGCTCGGCGGCGACGTGGTGGAGATCCGTCGGTCGGCCCATCCCACCCTGCTGGTGCTCAGTCCGACCAAGGACTATTTCCAGATCCTGCGTACCAAGCTGAAGTGGGGGGAGAGATAGGCGCAAGATGAAGGCAGATTCAAGCGCCAAGAAAAAGCCTTTTCTTGCGTCTTGGTCCTTGGCGCTTGGCACAATGGATCAATTGCTATGTTATTGACTCTTGCCATCACCAATTTTGCCATCATCGACCGGCTGGAGATTGATTTCGGTCCCGGTTTCAACGTGCTGACCGGGGAGACCGGTGCCGGCAAATCGATCGTCATGGATGCGCTCGGCCTGCTGCTCGGTGACCGGGCCAGTCCGGAGTTGATCCGTACCGGCTGCGAGGAGGCGACGGTCGAGGCGCTGTTCGACCTCGGCGGCCGCGCCGACCTGCAGGCAGCGATCGATGCTGCCGGCTTCCCGGCGGGTGAAGAACTGGTGCTGCGCCGGATCGTCAGCCGTTCCGGCCGCAGCCGCGCCTACATCAATGGCAGTCTGGCGACCCTGATCCAATTGCAACCGTTGACCGAAAAGCTGGTGGCGGTCTGCGGCCAGCATGAGCATCAGGCGCTGATGGGGCGGGAGGCACATCTCCCCCTGGTGGATCAGTTCGGCGGTCATGAGACGCTGTGCAACGAATACCGGGAACGCTTTGCCGTGTGGCGCGAGACCGGCGAGCGCCTGGCGCGGCTGATCGCCGCCGAGCGCGAACGGGCGCAGCGTCTCGACCTGCTGCGCTACCAGGCACGGGAGATCGCCGAGGCGCAGCTGCGTCCCGGCGAAGAGGAGGAGTTGGTCGCCGAACGGCTCCTGCTGCAAAATGCCGAGCGGCTGGCAGCTGCCGCCAACGATGGCTACGAATCGCTCTATGCCGCCGACGGCGCGGTTTGCGAACGGCTCGGCCGGCTTGCCGGCGAGTTCCAAGGCCTGGCCGCGATCGACCCGACACTCGGCCAACTGGCAGAAACCCTCAGACAGTCGCTCTATACTCTCGAGGATGTGGCTGCGCAGCTGCGCAGCCATCTCGATCGGATCGGCTGCGAACCGGGTCGGCTGGAAGAGGTCGATGAGCGCCTGGCCCGACTCACCACCCTCAAACGCAAGTACGGTGGCACGGTTGTCGAGATTCTGTCGCTTCAGGAGCAGATCGAACGCGAACGAGACGAGCTGGAACATGCCGAAGAGACTCGCGCCGCCCTCGAGGCCGAACTTGCCGGCCAATTGACCGCCCTCCGCGAAACCGGCAGCCGTCTTGGTCTGGCGCGGCGGCATGCGGGGGAACGCCTGAGCGCCGCCATGCAGGCGGAGCTGTCCGACCTGTCGATGCCGGGGGCGCGTTTCGAGTCGCAATTGACGAGCCTGCCGGAACCGGGTCCGACGGGGCTCGAACGTGGCGAGTTCCTGCTCGCCCCGAACCGGGGCGAGGCCTTGCTGCCGCTGGGGCGCATCGCCTCCGGCGGAGAACTGTCGCGCATCCTGCTGGCTTTGAAGCGAGTCACGCCGGGGAGCGAGCAGGTGCCGACCCTGGTCTTCGACGAAGTCGACGCCGGCATCGGCGGCACAACCGCAACCGCCGTCGGCGAGAAACTGCGTGCCGTCAGTCGCCGCGCCCAGGTGCTGTGTGTCACCCATCTCCCCCAGGTGGCGGCCGGTGCCGACCGGCACTTCCAGGTGAGCAAGCGCGAGGCGGCCGGGCGGACCGTCACTGCTGTCGAGCCGCTTGCCGGTGAGGATCGGGTCATGGAAATGGCGCGCATGCTCGGCGGCGCGCAGGTGACCGAACGCACCCTGGCCCATGCCCGGGAGCTGATCGCCGGCCCTGGCCGTTAAACAGCCGGCCGGTCATGGGACGGCAGGGAAC
>JBFYXI010000158.1:0-3415 GCA_041310635.1 Desulfuromonadaceae bacterium
GGTGGCGATCTCTATGCACCCGAGGCCAGCCTCGTCAACGAAGAGCGGCCCGACTGGATGAAGCGCTGGGAAAAGACCGGGCTTCTGAAGTGGGAGGACAAGAACGGCGACGGCCGCATGCAGTATTACAACGACGCGACCAAGAACGCCGACGCCAAGGCCAAGGCCGACGCCGCGGGCTGGAAGGGCAACGAGCTGACCGTCAACGCCGACATCATCGTGCTGGCCAACCCCGAGATCGCCCTGCTGCCGAACTGGGTCATCGCCCTGGTCGCCGCCGGCGGCATCGCCGCCGCGCTCTCCACCGCCGCCGGTCTGCTGCTGGCCATCTCCTCGGCCATCTCCCACGACCTGCTGAAGAAGATCTGGATGCCCGACCTCAGCGAGAAGGCCGAACTGCTGGCCGGCAAGATCGCCATGGCCTTCTCGATCTTCGTCGCCGGTTACCTGGGGCTCAACCCGCCGGGCTTCGCCGCCGGCACCGTGGCCCTGGCCTTCGGTATCGCCGCCAGCTCGATCTTCCCGGCCCTGATGATGGGGATCTTCAACAAGAGGATGAACAAGGAAGGGGCGATCGCCGGCATGCTCAGCGGTCTGTTCGTCACCCTGTTCTACGTGTTCGCCCACAAGGGGATCTTCTTCATCAAGGGGACCGAGTATCTGAACCTGATCGGTGGCGCCAACTCCTTCTTCGGCATCACCCCGGAGGCCTTCGGCACCATCGGCGCGCTGGTTAACTTCGGCGTGGCGTATGTGGTCAGCAAGATAACCCCGGCCTGCCCCGAGCACATCACCCACATGGTGGAAGATGTGCGCACCCCGCGCGGCTCCAAGGAGATCGGCGGCGCCCATTGACAGACGGGCTGTTCTGAGCTGCAATCGACCCCGCCAGTTGCGCTGGCGGGGTTTTTTTCCCGATTTCAGTTGCCTGCGCCCTGCCCGGTCAGGTAAAAGAAACTCGCCTTGCAACGCCTTCCCGACCGCGGCAGGCGACGGAGTGATCGATGGTTTTCGACGTCAGCGTGGCAATGACCTGGATCCTGTTCCTGGCCCTGTTCCCCATGGCCTTCTTCTGGCTGCGCCGCGCCTGGCGCATCTTCGTCAACCGCAACTATGCCGAGGTCGCCCTCAAGCGCGGCGAGTCTCCACCCAACCCGAAACGCTGGGCCCCGGTGGTCGGGCTGGCTAATCTGGCCGCCGGCGCCGTCATCGTCGGCGTCATCGTCGGCGTCGGCCTCGGCGCGCTTCCCTTTGATACTTGGATCGCCATTGCCGGCTCGACCATCTGGATGAAGCTCATCGTCGATTTCATCATCAGCCGGCAGGCCCACCCGTTTATCCTGGGGCGCAAGAAGACGCGTTAGGCACCTCGCCGGCAGGTTCCTCGCGGGGCCCTGTTCGTCGGCAAAATGAGCAGCAAGGCGGCAACAGCGGAGCAAACCGGCATGGGACTGATCAAAACCTTAAGAGAAACCGAGCCGTTCAGCCAGCTGCCGGAAGAGACCTTCAACGAGTTCAAACAGGCCGCCGTCCTTCGCAATTTTCCTGCCAAGACCCTGATCTTCAAGCAGCACGACCCCCCCACCGGCTATCTCTACCTGGTGAAGGAGGGGCTGGTGGAAATCATCGCCCTGACGCCGGGCGGGGTCGAGATGGTGGTCGACTATCGCCCGGCCGGGGCTTTCTTCGGCGGTACCCCGATCTTCACCAACGAGCCGTATACCGCCGGCGCCCGCACGGTGCAGCCCACCGAGTGCTATCTCATCCCCCAGGAACTCCTGACCCGCACGGCCAGGCTCCACCCCCACATCACCGAACATTTCACAAGAACCATCCTGTCCCGGGTGCGCAATCTCTATGCGGATCTGATCGACGACCATCACCAGCGCAGCCTGGCCGAGGTCGAAGTCTATCCCTTCAAGAAGCGCCTGTCGGAGATCATGTCGACTCCGGTGGAGAGCTGCGCCCCGTCGGCCGGCGTGCGCGAGGTCGCCCGACAGATGACGGAACAAGGGGTCGGGGCCATCCTGGTGAGGGAGGGCGCCTCCCCGGTCGCCGGCATCATCACCAAGCAGGATCTGGTCGGCAAGGTGCTGGCACGGGCGGTCGTGCACTGCGACGGGGCCACGGCGGCCGAGATCATGACCCCGAACCCCTTCACCATGCCCCCCGACGCCTTCATGTATGAAGCCACGGCCTTCATGATGAGCCACCGCATTCGCCATCTGCCGGTGCTCGACCAGGGGGAGATCGTGGGGATGGTGTCGATGCGTGACCTGATGAGCTTCCGCAGCCAGAAAGTGCTGCTCCTGGTCGGTCGGGTCAGGGAGGCGGGCACCCTCGAGGAGCTGGCCGAGGCCCGCGCCAGCCTGGTGGTCATCGCCAAGGCCCTGCAGGGGGAGACCCGCTCCCACTTCGAGACGATGGAAGTCCTCTCCCATATCCATCACTGCCTGCAGCGGCGCTGTTTCGAGCTGGTTCTGGAGGAGATGAAACAGCAGGGTTGCTCCCCCCCTCCGATCCGTTTCTGCTTCATCATCATGGGGAGCGGCGGGCGCAAGGAGATGCTGCTCGGACCCGACCAGGACAACGGCCTCATCTACGAGAACTTTGCGGAGGACCAGGCGGCCGAAGTCGACGCCTTCTTCCTGCCGTTTACCGAAAGGCTGGTGCATGCCCTGGCCCGGATCGGCTATCCGCTGTGCAACGGCAAGGTGATGGCCAACAACCCGCTCTGGCGCGGCCGCCTGAAGGAGTGGCAGGCACGCGTCGCCAGCTGGGTCTCCGAACCGGAGCCGAAACGGGTCATGTATTCGACCATTTTTCTCGACTTCATGCCCCTGGTCGGCGACCCGACCCTTTGCCAGGACCTGCGGCAGTCCCTGCATCGGGAGGTCCGCCAGAGCCCGATCTTTCTCTACTATCTGCTGCGCAACGATCTCAACCTGCGCGCCCCGACGGGTCTGTTGGGGCGCTTCGCGGTGGAGCGGCGCGGAGAGCACAAGGGGCAGCTGTCCCTCAAGGCCTCCGGCAGTATTTTCATCGTCGATTGCGTGCGCATCTTCCTGCTCGAGGCCGGGGTCGATGCGACGACCACGGTGGAGCGCATCGACCAGTTGGTCAAGCTCAACGTCTTCGAGCAGGAGACGGCAGAGCACCTGAAGGCCGCCCTGGAGGCGTTTGCCTTTTTGCGGCTGCGCAACGAGATCGCCCTGACCGAACAGGGGAAAAGTCCCTCGCCATACCTCGATCCGACCGCCCTGAACAAAAATGAGCAGGATCTGCTGCGCGAAGCCTTCCGGGTGGCGGGGAAGCTGCAGGATGCCACCAAACGCCACTTCAATATCCGATGACCAGGGTTTGTCGCCGCGCTGAGTGACCGCCTGGCGAAGCCAGCCCGCTGCTGCTGTGGGCG
>JBFYXI010000243.1:0-9531 GCA_041310635.1 Desulfuromonadaceae bacterium
CAGCGGCCCGGCCATTCAGGCTAAGTCGCTGTCCCTCTTGTGCCAGGCTGGTGGCCGAACCCTATGGCCTTGCTATCGACGGACAGCAGACTACCGCTTTGGCTGCACAGCACATGCCGGGACAGTTTCTTCCGGCTATAAAATAAAAGTGGGAACCAAAACGGGAACCAAATACTGCTTTTGACCAAAATCCATAAGAAAAAGAGGCTAAGTGACATCACCTAACCTCTTGATTTCTTTATGGTGGAGCCGAGGGGGATCGAACCCCTGGCCTATGCGTTGCGAACGCATCGCTCTCCCAGCTGAGCTACGGCCCCAAAGTGCGGCACACTTTACCCAAAAGCCCCCTGTGTGTCAACGCATCGAAAAATCACGCATCGAAAAATCAAAACATCCTGCCGGGGGGAGCAAGGGCAGGCGCACGATGAAACAGGCCCCGGCCACCCCGTTGAACACTTCGATTTCCCCATGATGCTGGGTGATGATCCGGTGTGACAGCGACAGGCCGATGCCGGTTCCCTTCGGGCGCGTCGAGAAAAACGGGTTGAAAATGTTGCGGATGATCCCTTCGGGAATCCCCCCGCCGGTATCCTCGACTTCGATCGACACACCCTCGTCGCCGCGCAAGGTGCAGGGCTGGGCGCGGAGGGTGAGCGTCCCCCCCTTGGGCATCGCCTGGCGGGCATTGGCCAGCAGGTTGAGCAGCACCTGACGTAGCTGGCGGGGGTCGCCGCGCACTTCGGGAAGCGGCGCCGTGATGTCCAGGGACAGGTCGATCCCGGCACTCTGCCGGACGGCCGCCTCCAGCTCGAGTGCCTCCGCCAGCAGAGCATTGAGATTGCACCCCTCCCAGCTGACCGGCTGCTGCTTGGAGAAGATCAGGATGTTGCCGAGCATTTCTTCCAGGCGCCGGACCTCGCGTGCAATAATGCTGGCATATTCGGCTGCCCGGTCATTGCCGAGATCGAGCTTGACCAGGCGCTGGGCAAAACCACCAATCGACACCAGCGGATTGCGCAATTCGTGGGCCAGTTGGGCCGACATCTCGCCGAGCACCGCCAGCTTCTCCCCCTGGATCAGCTGTTCCTGCACGTCGCGCAGCTCGCGATGCGCTTCTTCTAGGCGATACAGCAGCCGGGCGTTCTCCAGAGCCGCCGTAGCCTGCCTGGCAAACAGGTCGAGAAACCGCAACCGTGCCGGGGCAGGGGTCTGATCGGTTGCGGCGAAATCAACGACCAGCACACCGAACGGCTCCCCAGGTCCGTGCAGCGCTGCGCAGGCATAACTGTTGAGCCCCAAGCCTTCCGCCATGCGCCGCCCACCCGAGGGCTCCACCCCGGGATCTTCCACCAGTATCAGGCGACGTTCCAGGCAGGCCTGCGCAAGGGCGTTATCCTCCACCTTCAGGACCAGACGCTGCTTGATTACCGCCTGATTGAACGGGGTCTCGCGCTGGGCCGTGCAGATTTCCGCCTCAAACCGCGGCTCATCCCAGGTCTCCGTGACGGGGTCGATTGGCAGCACCTGCGCTGCACTCTCCTGCTCGACACCGAGCATCCCCTGCAGCACGCCGGTGCGCTGGTTGACGGTAAACAGCATGGCGCGTCTGAAACCGCCCCCTTCCGGGGCCGCCGCCATCGACAGGATCAGGTGGGCCAGGGCATCGAGGCGCAAGGTGCTGTGCAGCGCCCGCGCCGACCGGTAGAGCACGGAAAATTCCAGATTGGCGGCGCGGAGTTGGACTTCGCTGGCTTCCCGGCGGCGCAGTTCGGCATCGAGATCGCGGTTGAGCAGGGTCAACTCGCGGAACAGCGAGCCGTAGGGGGTGCGCAGCATCCCTTCCACCAGCGCGCGATAGACCAGCACCACCGTGATCAGCTTGAACAGATGCCCGACGAAATTGGCCGTCCCGTAAGGATCGGCATAGAGGGTGAAACTCAGCTCCGCAGAGATGTTGAACAGCAGCGCGGTCAGCAGCAGGCCACCGAGGCGCGGGCCGAGTGCGTCCCAGCGCCGCCACATCAAGCCGGCAGCGCCGGCCAGCACCGCGGCGACCAGGTACTCGCTGACAATCTTGAAAGGGGTCAGTCCCTGCCCCTCGATGAAGCAGCGTGGGAAGATCTGAAGCGGCCAGATACTGGCCATGAGGGCCACCGCGGCAGAGCAAAAGGCGCCGAGCCAGAACCAGGCCGAAACTCGCGAAGACCGGCCGAGATGCAGGGCGGCCAGCAGAAAGGCGCTCGCCTCCAGGGCGCGGGCCGCAACCCAGAGTTGCGTCGGCAGATCGCTGCCGCTATAGGGAAACACCCCCATCCCCTTGTAGGTGAGCAGGTGCATCAGGTCGATCAGGCCGGTGGCCAGGAAGCCGGTGGCCAGCAGCAGCAGGAACGGCGTCCGCACCATGTGCCGGGCGTTCCAGCCGATGGTGAAGACCGTGGCCGCCATGACAACGCTGGCAAGTTCGATCAGGACGTGAAAAAGCAGGTAGTTGGTGCGGGTCAGCAGGAACAGCAGGGTGCCGCCGACCAGGGCCAGCAGCAGCCAGAACCAGATCGGCCGAGGCGGTGGCAGGGAGGGCTCGCCGCCGATTGTGGGGTCGTCAACAACAGTCGCAGATAGATTCGGCGCAGGGTCGCGCGGCATGCGGGCCTCCCGGCTGCCGGCGGAGAGGAGTCAGCAGATCAGCCGATCTTCTCCTGGCGCTCCTGCTCGGTCTTGCCTTCGATGCACAGGGTGGTGACCGGGCGCGCCCGTAGCCGAGCCTCGCCGATATCCTCACCGCAGCTTTCGCAGACGCCGTATTCGCCTTCGTCGAGCCGCTCGACCGCTTCGCGAATCTTGTTGATCAGCTTGCGTTCGCGGTCACGGATGCGCAGCTCGAAATTGCGGTCGGATTCCAGGGAAGCCCGATCTGTGGGATCCGGAAAGTTGGCCTTCTCGTCATTCATGTCGGAGACCGTCTTTTCGGCGTCCCGCAAGAGCTGGTCCATCTGCTCATTCAGAAGCTGACGGAACTCCTCGATTTTAGCTTTGTCCATCGACATTTTCCTCCACCCCCGAGACGCGCTCAAGTTAAATGAATTTGACCGGCAAGTCAACCGATTCCGGCGCCTGAGGAGCTGAACTGGGCGACCAGGACATAAACTAGGGCGGCCACGACAAACCAGGCCATGACCACGTCGGCCTGACGCATTGGCGGCGCTGCCGCCAACTGCCGGGTCTCCTCGGGAACTGCACTGGCAGGCAGAACATTCACCAGCGCCCGGACCAACTCGGGAAATCCGGCGTAGCCGTTGGAAATGAGCAGGAACTCATCGGCGCCGGCCGTCAGGGTAAGGAAGACCCGGCTGCGCACCTGCACGCTTTCCAGCGCCGTGACCCGCGCGAAGTCAATGCGCCTGCTACGCCCCAGGCGCTTGGCCGTGACGCCCGCGGCATCGAGCTCGAGACGGCGAAAGGCACTCTCGACGAACAGCACTGCCACCGGCAGGGCAAAGACCACCAGAAAGACCAGCTTGGCAATGGGTTGGCCATGTATGATGCTGACCACCAGCAAGACCCCGAGCAGCGCCAGGACCAAGCCGAGGGGCACCACGAAGGCACGGCGAATCACGTAGATGCGGGATTCGGAGCCGGCGGGGGGTACTTGAACCTCAGCCATCGATACACCTTCTCCATCAACTCCGAACACTGGATTGTTTTTTCCCTTCAATCGAACAGCTCCCCCAGCGCTTCCTCGGCGCTTTTCACCCCGACCAGCGCCATCCCCTTGGGCTTGTCGAGATTCTTGAGATTCCCCGCCGGCAAGATACAGCGGTCGAAGCCGAGTCGGGCCGCCTCCTTGACACGCAGTTCCGGCCGCGACACGGCGCGCACCTCGCCGGCCAGGCCGACTTCGCCGAACAGCACGGTGCGCTCCGGCACCGGCCGGTTCAGGTGGCTGGATGCGAGCGCCGCCACCACGCCGAGATCGACCGCCGGCTCATTGATCTTGACCCCGCCGGCAACGTTGAGAAAGATATCCTGGGCGAGCAGAGTGTAGCCGACCTTCTTCTCCAGGACCGCGACCAGCAGCGACACCCGGTTGGCGTCGAGCCCCATGGCAGTGCGGCGCGGATTGCCGAAGGCGGTGCCGGAGACCAGCGCCTGCAGCTCCACCAGGATCGGTCGGGTTCCCTCGATGCTGGCCACCACCACGCTGCCGGGAGCGCCCTGGGGCCGTTCGGCGAGGAACAGCTCGGAGGGGTTGGGTACCTCGGCGAGACCGAACTCCTTCATCTCGAAGACACCGATCTCGTTGGTCGAGCCGAAGCGGTTCTTAACTGCGCGCAGGATCCGGTAGGGATGGCCGGCGTCCCCTTCGAAGTACAGGACAGTGTCGACCATGTGCTCGAGCATGCGCGGCCCGGCGATCGCCCCGTCCTTGGTGACATGGCCGACCAGGAAGGTTGCCACCCCCTCCCTCTTGGCCAGCTGCATCAGCCGCCCGGCGCACTCACGCACCTGGCTGACGCTCCCCGGCGCCGACTCCAGGGCATTGGTGAAAACCGTCTGGATCGAGTCGACCACCAGGAATGCCGGCCGCAGCTCGCGCACCCGCTCGAGGATCGTCTCCAGGGCATTTTCGGCCAGGAGAAACAACTCGCCGGCACCGACGCCGAGCCGTTCGGCGCGCAGCTTCACCTGGCGGGCCGACTCCTCGGCGGTGACATAGAGTACCGGGCCGAGAACCACCCAGTGTGCGGCAGCCTGCAACAGCAGGGTGCTCTTGCCGATGCCGGGGTCGCCGCCGATGAGGATGAGCGAGCCGGGAACGGTACCGCCGCCGAGAACCCGGTCGAATTCACCGAACCCGCTTTGGTGGCGTTCCTCGCCAACCACGCTGACCTCGTGCAGGCGCTGCGGCATCGACCCGCCCGCCGCGGGGGCCGCCTTGCCCCCCCTGGCCACGGCAACAGTTTCCTCGACCAGCCCGCCCCACTCCTGACAGTCGGGGCAGCGGCCCAGCCACTTCGGGCTCTGCAGACCGCAGCGCTGGCAGGTATACACAGTTTTCTGCTTCAAAAACACCTCGGAATTCCAGAGAAATTTTGTTATTCTAGGCCGCTGGCGGCGAGCTGTCAACGAGCGTTGCCGCATGTTGTTGCAACGAGTGTTGCAGCACTTGCCAGGAACTCGTCCGGCCGCCTATTATGTAATGATGACTTGCGAAGGAAACTTTTGCCGATGATAACGTTGCCATACGGCGACCGGCAGTTGCCCTGCCTGCTGCCAGCCGTGACGGTGCTTGCCGCGACGCCGCCGGCCCGGCTCGCCGCGCCGCAGGAAGCCGTCTGCGCCGCTCTGGCAGCCCCCCTCGGCACCCCAACCCTGGCCGGCATCGTCACCCCCGGGGAACGGGTGGTCATCGTCACCTCGGACATCACCCGCTACACCGGCAGCGAGCATTATCTGCCGCTGCTGGTCAATGAGCTGAACCGCTGCGGCATTGCCGATGCCGCTATCGAAATCGTGGTCGGCCTGGGCATTCACCGCCAGCAGACCGCCGCCGAACACCGCAAGATCATCGGCAGCCTCTACGGACGGATCAGGGTTTCCGACCACGATTGCGATGACCTGGAGCAGATGGTCGATCTCGGCCGGACCGCGAGCGGCCTCCCGGTGGAGATCAACCGCCGGGTCGTCGAAGCCGACCGGATCATCGTCACCGGCACCATCGGTCTGCACTACTTTGCCGGCTTCGGCGGCGGACGTAAGGGACTGGTGCCCGGCGTGGCCAGCCGCAGGACCTGCATGGCCACCCATTTTGCCATCTTCAACCCGCCGGAGGTCGGCGGGCGGCAGTCGGCGGCCCGGCCGGGCAACCTCGACGGCAACCCGGTCCACGAGGCGATCCTGGCGGCGGCCCGCATGGTTGAACCGGACTTTCTGCTCAATACCGTGCTGACCCCGGACAAACGCATCGTCGAGGTCTTCTGCGGCGACCTCGAGCAGGCCCATCTGGCCGGCTGCGCCCTGGCCCGGGAGCTTTACACGATTCCCCTGCAACGGCCGGCCGACCTGGCCGTTGTGGCCTGCGGCGGGTATCCCAAGGACATCAACTTTATCCAGGCGCACAAGGCGCTGGATTACGGGGTGCAGGCGGTCAGGCCCGGTGGCACGGTGATCCTGCTGGCGGCCTGTCCCGATGGCTTCGGCAACCCAACCTTCTTTGACTGGTTCCGCCACCAGGAACTGGACGCTTTCGAGGCGTCCCTGCGGGAGCACTACGAGATCAACGGCCAGACCGCCTATGCCACCCTCTGCAAGGCCCGCACCTGGCGGATCATTCTGGTCAGCGCCTTCAGCGCGGCACAGACCGCGCGCATGGGCATGGAGAAGGCCGCAGATCTTGACCAGGCGCTGCAGATGGCGTATGAACGACTGCCGGCCGATGCCGAAGTCGTGATCATCCCCGATGGCGGCATGATTTTGCCGATCCTTAAAAATTAACAACCGCTTTGACGCAGAGACGCAACGTCGCAGAAGTAAATCATATTTTTAAGAGGTTCTCTCCGCGGCTCCGCGTCTCTGCGTCAATCAAAATTTAAGGTTATGCCCATGCTCGCTTCCAACATCATCAAGCAACTTCAGGAGATCGTCGGCGCGGAGAATGTCGCCACCGCCAAGGCCGACCTGATCTGCTACTCCTACGATGCCACCCAGCAGCAGTTCCTCCCCGAAGTGGTGGTGCATCCGGCCACCGCCGCGGAGATCAGCCGCATTCTGCAACTGGCCAACCGCGAACGGATTCCGGTCTTCCCGCGCGGCGCCGGCAGCGGCTTTTCCGGCGGGTCGCTGCCGACCAAGGGAGGGATTGTCCTGACCACCGAGCGGATGGACCGGATCCTGGAGATCGACGCCGAGAATCTGGTGGCCACCGTCGAGCCCGGCGTGGTCACCGAGCAGTTCCAGCAGGCCGCCGAGCAGGTCGGCCTCTTCTACCCCCCCGACCCGGCTTCGCTGAAATTCTCCACCCTCGGCGGCAACGTCGCCGAGTGCGCCGGCGGGCCGCGCTGCGTCAAATACGGGGTTACCAAGGACTACATCCTCGGCCTGGAGGTGGTCACCCCCACCGGCGACATCATCACCACCGGCGGCCCGACCATGAAGGGGGTAGTCGGCTACGACCTGACCAAGCTGCTGTGCGGCTCGGAAGGGACGCTGGGGGTCATCACCAAGATCGTCATCAAGCTGCTGCCGCTCCCCGAGGCCAAGAAGACCATGCTGGTGCTGTTCGACTCGATCGACGGCGCGGCGCAGGCGGTTTCCGCCATCATCCGCAACAAGATCATCCCGACCACCCTGGAGTTCATGGACGGCCGCACCCTCGACTGCGTGCGCCAGGCGACCGGCCTGCAGGTTCCGGAGGCGGCCCGGGCCGTGCTGATTATCGAGGTCGATGGCGACCGCGAATTCCTCGACAAGCAGGCCGCCAGGATCGCCGAGATTATTCAACCCCTCGGCGTGGTGGAGACGCGCATCGCCGCCACCCCGGCGGAAAGCGAGGCCCTGTGGGCGATCCGCCGGGCGGTTTCGCCGTCGCTGCGCAAGGTCAACCCGGACAAGTTCAACGAGGACATCTGTGTGCCGCGTTCCAAGGTTCCGGAGATGATCCGCAGGGTCGACGCGATCAGCGAGAAGTACGGCATCCCCATCGTCAACTTCGGCCACGCCGGGGACGGCAACATCCACGTCAACGTGATGATCGACAAGAAGGTGCCGGGAGAGATGGAAAAGGCCGAGCAGGCCATCGAAGAGGTGTTCAGGGGCGCCCTGGAGCTTGGCGGCACGATGAGCGGCGAGCACGGCGTCGGCATCGCCAAGGCCCCCTACATCCCGCTGGAGATCACCCCGCAGACCGCGGCCTACATGAAGACCATCAAACGGGCGCTCGACCCGAACAACATCTTGAACCCTGGCAAAATATTTTTGGACTCGTGATCTTGAAAGGCGAATTCAGAATACAGTATTCAGGAGCCAGAAAAGGAACCCGTTTTTCTCCTGAATTCTGAATCCTGGCTCCTGAATCCCAGTACTCATATGGCCAAACTGAAAGATCTGGAAGAACTCCGCGAAGAGATCGAGCAGTGTGTCAAGTGCGGCGCCTGCCGCGCCCACTGTCCGGTATTTGGCGCCGAGCACCGCGAGGGGCGCGTGGCGCGTGGCAAGATCGCCCTTGCCCAGGCGGTGCTCGACGGCGCGGTCGGTTTCGAGAAAAAGGTGGTCGAGGACCTCAGCCAGTGCCTGCTCTGCGGCAGCTGCTATGCTCAATGCCCGAACAAGGTTCCCACTGAAGAGATCGTCGCTGCCGCGCGCCGGCGCATCGCCGAGGAACAGGGGCTGTCGGCCTTCGGCAAGGGGCTGGCGGCCATCCTGGGACGGCCGAAGCTGATGAACGCGGCGGCCAAGGCCGGCGGCGCGCTCTCGGCCCTGCTGTTCAAGAAGCTCCCCGAGAACAGCGGCCTGCGCCTGCGTTTTCCGGCTCCCTACCTGGACGCGGCCCGCTCCTTGCCGCCGCTCACCAGCCAGCCGTTCCGCGAGCGGGTCCCCGAGGTGATCGCCGGGCAGCCGGGCCAGCCGACGGTGGCCTTTTTCACCGGTTGCGGGATCAACTACATGTACCCGGCGATCGGTGAAGCGTTCCTCAAGGCGCTGCAGTTCCTGGGCGTGACCATCGTCATCCCCAGGGACCAGGCCTGCTGCGGCCTGCCGGCGGTCAGCGCCGGGGCCGGCGGGACGGTGGCACAGCTGGCCGAGCAGAACCTGGCCGCGCTGACCCGACGGCCGGTGGACTTCGTCGTCACCGCCTGCGCCTCGTGCAATGCCGGCCTGGGCAAGGTTTACGCCGACCTGGGGCCGGAGTACGCCGCGCTGGGGGAAAAGACCCGGGATATTTTCGTGTTTCTCGCCGGGCACGGCCTTCCGGAAAAGCTCGCTGCCCTGCCGCAACCGGTCAAACGGGTCAGGGTGACCTACCACGACCCCTGCCATCTGCGCACCCGCGGCATCACCAGGGAGCCGCGCCAGATCCTCAAAGCGCTGCCGCAGGTGGAGTTCGTCGAGATGGAAGCGGCCGGGACCTGCTGTGGACTGGGCGGAACCTACTCGGTCTACCACTACGAGCACAGCAAGAAGATCGGCGCGAAAAAGGCGGGACACATTGCCGCCAGCGGCGCCGAGCTGGTGGCCACCGACTGCCCGGGGTGCATCATGCAGTTGCAGGACAGCATCAATCATGCCGGTGGCCGGCAGCGGGCGGTACACATTCTCGAACTGCTGGCGGAGGCCCTGCCGGACGTGGTGAAGAAACCGTAACGGCTGAAACTTCCCCTGCCGCGGTTTTTTCATCACAGTCTTTTTGTCACGACCACCGTAAATCGGTTATACTTCACAAAAAGGTTTTCACCCCGAAAAGGAGCCGCGCCATGTGGACCAGCACTTATAGACTGCGCCCGGTCACCCGCTGTAAAGAAGGTTGCCGACGCTAGC
>JBFYXI010000182.1:0-10298 GCA_041310635.1 Desulfuromonadaceae bacterium
GCCGGCCCGCTCCGATTTATCGGAATATCAACCGGCCTGAAACGATCCGCTAACCTTCCCCCTGCACACTTTCCCTCGAAGATCACGGTACTGTCACTACAGACGGGCTCAAGACAGGAGGACTGGCCATGATCGCAGAGAACTCCGTGAAACAGTTGACCCTCTTCTACATGAACCACGTGACCACCTTTGAAGTGGGGATGATGCGTCGCATCTTCACCCTGCGCAGAATTCACTGGCTGACCTGGCTGATGAAGAGCGTCAGCCGGCTCGGCGACTGGCCGCTGTGGGTCGTGACCGGTCTCTGTTTGCTCGCCAGCGGCGAGCACCGTTACCAGATGACCGCGCTGGCCGCCGCGCTGGCCGTCGGGCTGTCGGTATTGCTCTTCATGGCGGTGAAGAACCTGGTGGGCCGGCCGCGCCCCTACGAGAGCTGGCAGGGGCTGACCTCACTGGTGCCGGCGCCGGACAAGTTCTCCTTCCCGTCCGGGCACACCATGACCGCCTTCGCCGTGTGGGCCGTACTAGCGGAAGGGATCACGCTGCTCGGCATCGTTTTTCTGGTCATGGCGGTCCTGATCGGCGCTTCCCGGATCTTTCTCGGCATGCATTACCCCACCGACGTGCTGGTCGGCGCGCTGCTCGGCAGCAGCCTGGGCCGCGGCATAGCGGGGTTGCTGTTATAGAGTCTGCCGTTTGCATTGCGCCTCCCCGCGCTGACTTGACCCGCCGCCAAGCGGGTCTTTTTTCCCAGCGTCTGCGCGATGCCAGGGCCGGCAGCGGTTCAGTCGCAATCCTCCCGCCACAAACACCCGTCCTGCCCGCAGCTCTCGACCTGCCCGGTCTGGAAGCAGGCGGTGTTGCCCTCCGTCTGCTGCAGGCTGCGAACCAGGTCGACCTTGGTCATGCGCCCCGGAGGCAAGCCCCGTTGTTTAGCAATACTTTGGATGTCGGTCATTTTCATGGGCTTTCTCCTTATGGTTGATGTCTAAATCAGCGGCACCGACGGGCACCGCGCTCGATCTCGCTTTGGATTTCGACGGAATATCGGGCGATCGGCAGGGCCATCAGCCGCCGCAGGCCGATTTCTTCGCCGGACTGCAAGCAGTAACCGAAACTGCCCGCCACAATCCGCTGCAGAGCGGTATCGATCTGCCTGATCAGGGCCAAGGACCTTTCCTGTTCAGCCAGGGACAACTCGATCAGCGCACTGTGCGTCGCGGAATCGACCCAGTCGGGGAGGTTTTCCATCGACATTGGCACCGGCCCTGTCTTCCCCGCCAGATTCCGACAGAGTTCTCTGCGCCACTGCAGCAACCGGTCGCGGAAATACTCGAGTTGTGCCGGGCTGAGATAACTTTCATTCCCGATCCCAACGCAGCATGAATCGTTTGCATCGTTCATGGCACCTCCCTCTGCCAGGCAACCGGCTGAACCGCTTGGTGAGCCTGTTCTGGGCAGATATCCTAGCCTTGGGTCAGCAAATTGAAAAAAACTGTGTAAACTTTTGCAACCGGGCGGGGAGGGAGTTGTTCAGCGGCCATGACTGCCAATGCTGACGAGACCCGCAGCCCGGGATGAAAGCCCCCGGCATCAGGCCGTGCGTCCCGGTCAGACACCCGCCAAGGGAACCAGTCTGACCGGCAGAGGCTCAGTCTCCCAGGTCACTTCAGGGTAAAGCGACTTGTCCAGACGGAGATAGGTGCCGTCTATGCCGGCCTCGGCCCACCAGCACTCATTCCCCCGTTCGGGGAGTTCGGCAAACAGATAGAGATCGTGGTTTTTGTCTCTGGCCAGATACATCTTCCCCCTCCCCTCGTCGCTACCGTTACTTGCCGCAGTGGATCGCCGTATCGCGGTCAACACCACCAGGATTGCTGCTGCGCAGCGCCCGGGCCAGAAAAAGTGCGCAGTTATCGTGGTCGTCAGTGCTGCAATAAAAAAAGACCTGCTTGGCCTCAGGCATGTAGTTGAGCAGTGCAGCGCGACAGAGGTTGCGGGTGGCGTCGAAAAACGGGCAGTCCGCGGTAGAGGTGAAACTTTCAAAATTGGCCAATCGTTGCAGAGCGGTCATAATCGTTCCCCTTGCTGGTTTCAGTCGTTGATGCTGATAATTTGCGGCGATCGTGCAATGCCGAAGTTAACAATCCGTGAGTTCTCTGTTATTTTCACTAGGAGAGGCTGGCGGCGTGCTGCGAAAAATTGCGCTTTTAGTGCAAAATCTCACGCAATCCTAACATTCGGCGGCTATTCGTGATGACCAATGACTGTTGCGAGGACGGCTTAACGCTATGAGCAAAGAGAAGATCCTGGTCATCGAGGATGAGGAAGATATCCTTGCCCTAGTGCACTTCAATCTGGTGCGGGCCGGTTTCCGCGTGGAATGTGCCATGTGCGGCGAAGAGGGCTTCCAGAAGGCGCGCGACCATCAGCCTGACCTGATCGTCCTCGACCTGATGCTTCCCGGCATGGACGGGCTCGAAGTCTGCCGGCGACTGCGCAAGTCACCCGACACCAAGGGCTGCCCGATCATCATGCTGACAGCCAAGGGGGAGGAGACCGATATCGTCCAGGGGCTGGAAATCGGCGCCGACGATTACCTCCCCAAGCCCTTCAGCCCGCAGGTGCTGCTGGCCAGGGTCCGGGCCATGCTGCGCCGGCATGCCCGCGCCGAAAGCAGCCACGATCAGGAGGAACCGATCGAGATCTTCGATCTGTTCATCCATCCCGGCCGCAACCGGGTGCTGGCTGCCGGTGCACCCGTCGATCTGACCTACACGGAGTTCCGCATTCTGCTCTTGCTGGCCGGCCGCCCGGGGTGGGTCTTTTCGCGGTCACATATCGTCGACGCCATCCATGGCGATGGTTACGCCGTCACCGATCGGGCCGTCGACGTGCAGATTGTCGGTCTGCGCAAGAAGCTTGGTGAATGCGGCCGCTACATTGAAACGGTCCGCGGAGTCGGCTACCGCTTCACGGAGACCGAATAGGATGGCGCGTAAACGGCTGCTCTGGCAAGTCTTCGCCCCCTTCGTGACCATCACCCTGCTGGCTCTGCTGGCGGCCTCCTGGCTCTTCTCCGGCACTCTCGACCAATTTCATACCGAACAGACCAGGCAGGAACTGGAAGCCCGTGCCCGGATCGTCGCGGCGCAGGTCGGAGAGCATCTGCGTCCGGAGGAAATGCGCAGAGTCGATGCCCTGTGCAAGAAACTCGGGGCCCTCTCGCTGACCCGCCTGACCGTCATCCTCCCCGATGGCCGGGTGCTCGGCGATACCAGCGAAGACCCGCAGCAGATGGACAACCACGCCAGCCGGCCCGAAGTTGTCGCCGCGCTTGGCGGAGTTGTCGGCACGGCCACCCGCTACAGTCACACCGTGCAGCAAAAGATGATGTACGTGGCGGTGCCGGTCACCGAAAGCGGCCGGATTGTCGGCTGCGTCCGGACGGCGCTCTCCCTAGCCCGCGTCGACCGGGCCCGGCAGGCGGTGGTCTCCCAACTGACCGGCATTGCCCTGGCCGTCGGCCTGGCTGCGTCTCTGCTCAGCTTCGCACTGGTCCGCCGCATCAGCCGGCCGCTGGCCGAGATGCGGGACGGGGCGCAACGTTTTGCCCGCGGCGAACTCACCGGGCGGCTGCCGCTCTATGCCAGCGAAGAGCTGGCCGGGCTGGCCGAAGCCATGAACCTGATGGCAAGCCAGCTTGACGAGCGGATCCGCGCCGTGGTCGGCCAGCGCAACGAACAGGAAGCCGTCCTGGCCAGCATGATCGAGGGGGTTCTGGCCATCGACCGCGAGGAGAAGATTCTGCGGCTTAACCAGGCTGCCGCCGCCCTGCTCGACCTGCCGCCCGAGGGGGTGGTCGGCCGGCGCATCCAGGAGGTTTTGCGCAAACCCGACCTGCAGAAATTCGTCGCCGAGGCCATGCGGAGCGCTCACCCGATCGAGACCGAGATACGCCTGCTGATCCGTGGCGAGGAGCGCTTCCTGCAAACCCATGGGACGCCTTTGCGTGATGCGACCGGCCGGGAGATCGGGGTGCTGGTGGTCCTCAACGACATCACCCGCCTGCAACGGCTGGAAAACATCCGTCGCGATTTCGTCGCCAACGTTTCACATGAGTTGAAAACGCCGATCACCGCCATCAAAGGTTCGGTGGAGACGCTTTTAGACGGAGCGCTCACGGAGGCCGACAGCGCCCCGCGCTTCCTGGAGATCATTGCCCGCCAGGCCGACCGCCTCAATGCCATCATCGAAGACCTCCTCGCTCTTTCACGGATCGAGCAGGAAGAGGAGAAGTCCGGCATTCAACTGGCGGAGGTCAATGTCGCGGTCGTGATCCAGAGTGCCCTGCAGTCCTGCCAGGTCAAGGCTCGCGACAAGCAGGTGCGATTCACCGTCGAATGCCCTTCCGACCTCCACTGTCAGGCCAATGCCCTGCTCCTCGAACAGGCCCTGATCAACCTGGTCGACAACGCCATCAAGTACAGCGGCGAGGGAGGGGCCATACGAATTGCCGTACACGCCGCCGCCACCGGGCTGGAAATCATCGTGCGCGACTTCGGTTGCGGCATCGCCCGCGAGCATCTGCCGCGTCTGTTCGAACGCTTTTACCGGGTTGACAAGGGGCGCAGCCGCAAGCAGGGCGGCACCGGCCTCGGTCTGGCGATCGTCAAGCACATCGTACAGGCCCACGGCGGCCAGATCGCTGTCGACAGCACCCCGGGAGAAGGCAGCACGTTCACGATCCAGCTGCCAAAGGCGCAGTCTAATCTTCCCTAGTCAGGCGCTAACACAAATCTAACATCACCCCGATATTGATGAGCCCGTCATTCCGCCGGAGAGCTCCCGCGTCGGCGCCATCTGCGGAGTGCACAAACTTTTCATGATTCGCTAACCAAACCCTAACCGGCCCCCTCGATCCTTTGCCTATAAAGCAATTACCGAGGGTGTCCGGATCGGCCGACATCACGACATCGACAGTCAACCAAAATAGCGAGTCAAAAAAGGAGAAGCGACAGATGATCAGCAACCTGAAGACAGTGCTGACCGGCCTGCTGGCGGCCGGCCTGCTGGCCACCCCGGCCCTGGCCGAAGGGATCAAGGTCGACGCCAAGATCCTCCCTTACGCCAAGGTCCAGGGCGTATCCGGGAATCTGAACAGCATCGGTTCCGACACCCTCAACAATCTCATGACCCTGTGGGCCGAGGGCTTTCGCAAGCACTACCCCAACGTCAACATCCAGATCGAGGGGAAAGGGTCGAGCACCGCACCGCCGGCGCTGATCGAGGGAACCGCCCAGTTCGGCCCGATGTCGCGGCCGATGAAAAAGGATGAGCTCGAGAAATTCGAAGCCAAGTTCGGTTACAAGCCGACCGCCATCGGCGTGGCCCTCGACTCCCTGGCCGTCTACGTTCACAAGGACAGCCCCCTCAAGGAACTCACCCTCCCCCAGGTCGATGCGATCTTCTCCAAGACCCGCAAGGGGGGCGCCGCCCAGGACATCACCACCTGGGGGCAGCTCGGTGTGACCGGCAGCCTCGCCAGCATGCCGATCAGCCTCTACGGCCGCAACTCGGCCTCCGGCACCTACGGCTTCTTCAAGGAGAACGCCCTCTACAAGGGTGACTACAAGGACACCGTCAAGGAGCAGCCCGGTTCCGCTTCGGTGGTGCTCGGCGTGACCGAGGACAAGGCCGGCATGGGTTATTCCGGGATCGGCTACAAGACCTCCGGCGTCAAGGCCCTGGCCCTGGCCGCCAAGACCGGCGAGGAGGCTTTTGAACCGACCTATGAGAACGTCCTCGACAACAAGTACCCCCTGGGACGCCTGCTCTACCTCTACATCGGCAAGGAGCCGAACAAGCCGCTGCCGCCGGTCATCAAGGAGTTCCTGACCTACGTGCTGTCGAAGGAAGGTCAGGAGGTCGTGGTCAAGGACGGCTATCTGCCGTTGACCAAAGCCGTTGCCGACAAGCAGGCCGCCCTGCTCAAGTAAAGCCGGCACCGCCGCGGCATCGCCACCCCATCGTGAGGTCCCGCTCCGGACAGGGCGGGACCTCACTGTCACCCATCAACCGGATTTTTCTGCATGAATGAACGATTTCGCCGCCGCGCCCGACGCAACGACCGCATCGCCCGCTGGGTGATCACCTGCGGCGGGATCCTGGTGATCTTCAGCGTGGTCTTCATCCTGCTGCTGATCGCCAACGTCACCCTGCCGCTCTTTCAGAAGCCGCGCGCGGAGCTCTACGCCAAGTTCGCCTTTCCGGCGAGCGCCGCCCCCGGCGACATCCTGGCCCTGGGAATCGACGAGTATCTCGAAAGCGGCTTCGGCATCGACAAACATGGCAGCTTCCACTTCTTCGAGACCCATCGCGGCACGGCCATCGACCGTTACCAGGCGCCACCGCCCGGCGGCGAGGGCCAGGCGCTGCGCGCCATCGAGGACTACGGGCAGCTGCGCTTCGGCCTGCTCTGGGACGACGGCACCCTGACCGTCGAGAAGATCGGCTTCCGCCCGGTCTTCGACCAGCACGACCACAACCGGCGCACCCTCGAGCGCAGCCAGACGCGGCTGGCCCACTTCCCGCCGCCGCCCTCCGGCACGGCGGTGCGTTCCCTGGCCCAGGTCGACGAGGACGGGCGCCACACCCGCGTCGACCTGCTGGCCGATGGCCGCCTGACCGTCACCCAGCGGATCAGCAGCGAAAATCTCCTCGGCGAGACGACCGAGGAGGCGTTCCACGAGGAGCTGGCCGTGGCCGACTACGGGTTGGTCACGGCTCTCGCCCTGGACAGCGCTGGCAAAACGCTCTACGCCGGCACCGAGCGCGGCATACTGCTGCGCTGGAATCTCGCCGACGCCGGTGCCGCCGAGCTGCTCGACGAAGCCGCCGCCTTTGCCGACCGGCGGGCGATCACCGCCCTGGGAGTGGTCTTCGGCGACTACTCGCTGGCGGTCGGCGATGCCACCGGCCAGGTCACCGCCTGGTTCCCGGTGCGCAACGATCCGGCCAGCCCGCGCAAGAATCTGCGCCGCATCCACGATCTGTCGCGCCATGCGGCGGCGGTGACCGCCGTCCAGCCGTCGCCGCGCGACAAGTCGGTGCTGAGCCTGGGAAGCAGCGGGCTGCTGCATCTCGACCACATGACCAGCGAGCGCCACCTGCTGACCCTCGGCAACCACCTGCCGCTGGCCCGCTATGCCTTCTCGACCCGCGGCAACGGCGTCATCGGCCTCACCGCGGACCACCGCGCGGTGATCTGGAAACTCGACAATCCACACCCGGAGACCAGCTGGTCGACACTGTTCGGCAGGGTCTGGTACGAAGGCTACGACGAGCCGGCCTTCGTCTGGCAGTCCTCCTCGGGGAACGACGATTTCGAACCGAAGATGAGCCTGACGCCGCTGATCTTCGGCACCCTCAAGGGGACTTTCTACGCCATGCTCTTCGCCGTGCCGCTGGCGCTGCTCGGGGCGATCTACACCAGCCAGTTCTGCCGGCCGCGGCTGCGCGAGATCATCAAGCCGACCGTCGAGATCATGGCCGCCATCCCCACGGTCATCATCGGTTTTCTGGCGGCGCTGTGGCTGGCGCCGATCATCGAGCGCTCCCTGGGCGCGGTCTTCCTCAGCCTGATCATGCTGCCGGCCTGCCTGATGCTGGCGGTGGTCGGCTGGCAGCTGGTGCGCGACCACAGCGCCCTCAAGCGGGTCGAGCGCGGCTTCGAATTCCTGGCGATCGTCCCGGTGCTGCTGCTGACCGTGGCGGCGGCCAGCGTCCTCGGCCCGCTCATGGAACAGTGGCTCTTCGCCGGCAACCTCCAGCTCTGGCTCTTCCAGGAGCTGAACACCCGCTACGACCCGCGCAACTGCATCATCATCGCCTTCGGCATGGGCTTCGCGGTGATCCCGCTGATCTTCACCATCGCCGAGGATTCCCTCTCCAATGTGCCGCCGTCGCTGAAAGCCGCCTCCCTGGCCTGCGGCGCCAGTCGCTGGCAGACGGTCTGGCGGGTGATTCTCCCCTCGGCGAGCCCGGGGATCTTTGCCGGAATCATGATCGGCTTCGGCCGCGCCGTCGGCGAGACGATGATCGTGCTGATGGCCACCGGCAACACGCCGATCATCGACCTGAGCCCGTTCAACGGCATGCGCCCGCTCTCGGCCAACATCGCCGTGGAAATCCCCGAGGCGCCCCACGGCGGCACGCTCTATCGGGTCCTGTTTCTCTCGGCGGTGATCCTGTTCATGATGACCTTCGTGGTCAATACTGCGGCCGAACTGGTGCGCCAGCGGCTGCGCAAGAAATACGGACGGTTCTGACATGAAAAGCTACTGGCGCATCGGCGAACCATGCGTGTGGGGGACGGCGGCGGCCCTGGCCCTGACCCTGCTGATCGCCTTCACCCTGATTGCGGTGGTCATGATCAACGGGCTCGGCGTCTTTTGGCCGTCCAGCCTCGATCAGCTGGAACTCAAGGACGGCACCCGGCTGATCGGCGAACTGACCAAGCGTACGCCGGCGGCTAACGATGAAGGCTATCGCCGCCAGTACAAGGTTGGCAACCGTGACCTGTACAGCCTCGATTTTCGCTGGGTCGACGAAGTTGAGATCGCCGCCGAGAGTCGTCCCGCCGAACTCGTCGCCCTGGAGCGCCTGGAGTATGGCAACTTCTACGGCCGCCTTCTCGAGGTCCGCCCGGGGGCTTCCGGCCCATCCGCAGCCGGCGGCGAGCCGCTGCAGGCCCTGCTTGAAGCGTTGCAGCAGCAGCAACCGCTGCGCGCGGCGTTGCGCGACACCGATGAAGAGCTCTCGGCCATCAGCTACCGCAGCGAACAGGCGCGCCGCCAGATCCTCAAACTGACGCACCAGGGGCGCCCGGATCACGATCCGGCCATCAGTGAGCTGGAGCGCCAGCGCGGCATCCACAAGGACGACTTCAATCAGGTCATGGCGCGGCAGGAAGACGACCGGGCCAGACTGCGCGGCCACACGGCGGTCTTTGCCGATGCCAACGGCCGTACCCGGGAGATCCCACTGGCCGAGATCGTCCGCGTCTACCAGCCGAACAGCATGGGGCTCGCGGAAAAAAGCTGGTTCTATATGGGCAAACTCAAGGAGCTGATCCTCGACGAACCGCGCGAAGCCAACACCGAAGGGGGAATCTTCCCGGCAATCTTCGGCACCATTTTGCTGATCTTCACCATGAGCCTGTTCAGCTTCCCCTTTGGCGTGATCGCCGCCATCTACCTGCGCGAATATGCCCGGGAGGGGGCGATCGTCCGCCTGGTGCGCATCGCCGTCAACAACCTGGCGGGGATCCCCTCGATCGTCTACGGCATCTTCGGCCTCGGCTTCTTCATCTACGGCGTCGGCGGGGCCATCGACCGGCTCTTCTTCCCCGAGCTGCTCCCCACCCCGACCTTCGGCACCGGCGGGCTGCTGTGGGCCAGCCTGACCCTGGCGCTGCTCACCGTGCCGGTGGTCATTGTCGCTACCGAGGAGGCCCTCAGCGCCATTCCCCGCGAGATCCGCGAAGGCTCCCTGGCGCTCGGTTCCACCAAGTTCCAGACGCTGATGCGCATCCTGCTGCCCATGGCCTCCCCGGGGATCATGACCGGGCTGATCCTGGCCATGGCCCGCGCCGCCGGCGAAGTCGCGCCGCTGATGATCACCGGCGTGGTCAAGCTGGCGCCGACCCTGCCGCTGGACGGCAACTTTCCGTTCTTTCATCTCGACCGCAAGTTCATGCACCTCGGCTTTCACATCTTCGACATCGGCTTCCAGTCGCCCAACGTCGAAGCTGCCAAGCCGATGGTCTTCGTCACCACCCTGCTGCTGGTGCTGATCGTCCTGGTCATGAGCAGCGTCGCCATCCGTTTGCGCAACAAGATGAAGAAACGCTACACTTTCGGCACGTTCTGACGAGCAAAGAGGCTTGCATCGCATGAGTGACACGGCAACCATCCACATCGACGACCCGGTGATCGAGGTCGAGAACCTCGACTTCTACTACGGCCCGAGCAAGGCGCTGCACGGCATCGACCTGCGCTTCCCGCGGCGCAACGTCACCGCCCTGATCGGCCCGTCGGGGTGCGGCAAGTCGACTCTGCTGCGCTGTTTCAACCGCATGAACGATCTGATCGACAATATCGAGGCCCGCGGCAACATCCTGCTCAACGGCTCGGAAATCAATGCGCCGTCGACGGATGTCATCGAGTTGCGGCGGCGGGTGGGGATGGTCTTCCAGAAATCGAACCCTTTCCCCAAGTCGATCTATGAGAATGTCG
>JBFYXI010000189.1:0-3830 GCA_041310635.1 Desulfuromonadaceae bacterium
GGCTGTGGCAGCGCATGGCGCCGACCCGCACGCAGATGCCGTCCACCGGAATCGGCGTGGGGCTGCCGAGAATCTTGTTGGTTTCGACGAAGCCCTTCCACTCTTCGCGGCTCTGGCCGTCTTCGACCTCGCGGTCGATCCACGGCAGCAGGTTGCCGGCCAGCGGCGCGCCGAACTCCTTCTTCGGCAGGCTGTCGCTGCGCAGGGCGGCGGTCACCTGGCGGTCGATTTCGAGGATCGCCGAGCCCGGGTCCTTGAGCAGGCCGGCCACCGAGCCGTTGAGCACACCCATCTGCTCGAGGAGTTCGCGCATGTTCGGTGCGCCGGCGCCGGAGGCCGCCTGGTAGGTCATGGTCGAGAGCCACTCGACCAGATTGGCGCGGAACAGGCCGCCGAGGGCCATCAGCAGCAGGCTGACGGTGCAGTTGCCGCCGATGAAGTCCTTCTGGCCGTTTTTAAGCGCCTGGTCGATGACGTTGCGGTTCACCGGGTCGAGGATGATGACCGCGTCCTTTTCCATGCGCAGGGTGGACGCCGCGTCGATCCAGTAGCCCTGCCACCCCTGCTTGCGCAGTTCGGGGTGCACCGCCTTGGTATAGTCGCCGCCCTGGCAGGTGAGGATGACATCGAGCTTTTTCAGCGCAACGAGGTCATCGGCGCTGATCAGCCTGCCGGCGCCCATGGGGGCGTCCTGCCCCGCCTGGGAAGTAGAAAAGAACACCGGCTCGATGCCGGCGAAGTCGTTCTCCTCCTGCATGCGCTGCATGAGGACCGAACCGACCATCCCGCGCCAACCGACGATACCGACTTTCATGGCTCAATTCCTTTTCTGGAGTTGTTTACCTTCAGATTATCACCGAGAACGTGAATTTTGTGCAAGGTCAAGGCGGCCAAGCGATCACGCGGAGGCATATCGCAAGGTACGTCGCACAAGGGATCGTGCAGGCCAACGCCGAGATTGCGCAAAAGTCGCGTTCTCAGAGGTTTTTGACGATGGCGTCACCCATCTCGAGGGTGTCGACCACCCTCTCCCCCGGCTTGTTTTGGTAGATGTCGCGGGTACGCAGCCCCTGGTCGAGGACCTGGCGTACCGCCCGGTCGATGGCGTCGGCCGCATCGAGCAGGCCGAAGGAGTAGCGCAGCATCATGCCGGCGGAGAGGATCTGGGCGATCGGGTTGGCCACCCCCTGGCCGGCAATGTCCGGAGCGCTGCCGCCGGACGGCTCGTACATGCCGAACGTGCCTTCGGCCAGCGACGCCGAGGGGAGCATCCCCAGGGAGCCGGTGAGCATCGCCGCCTCGTCGGAGAGGATATCCCCGAACATGTTGCCGCAGAGCAGCACATCGAACTGCTTCGGCCAGCGGCACAGCTGCATGGCGGCGTTGTCGACATACATGTGCGACAGCTGCACATCGGGATACTCTTTGGCGACGCGCTCCACCACCTCGCGCCACAGCACCGAAGTGGAGAGGACGTTGGCCTTGTCGATGGAGCAGACCTTGTGCTGGCGCTTGCGCGCCGCCTGGAAGGCGATGCGGGCGATCCGCTCGACCTCGAAATCGTGGTAGAGCATGGTATCGAAGCCCTTGCGCTGCGGCCCCTCCCCTTCGATCCCCTTCGGCTGGGCGAAGTAGATGCCGCCGGTCAGCTCGCGCACCACCAGCAGGTCGAAGCCGCCCTCGATGATTTCCTGCTTGAGTGACGAGTTGCCGGTCAGGGCCGGGAAGATGATCGCCGGGCGCAGGTTGCAGAAGAGTCCGAAAATCTTGCGCAAAGGCAACAGGGCGCCGCGCTCCGGCTGCTCGTCGGGGGGGAGTTTCTCCCACTTCGGCCCGCCCACCGAACCGAACAGGATGGCATCGCTGGCCTTGCAGATGTCGATAGTGGTCTGCGGCAGGGCCTTGCCTTCGAGATCGATGCCGGCACCGCCGACGTTGGCCCGGGTCCGCTCGAAGCTGACGGCATATTGCCGCTCGATGGCGTCGAGCACCTTCGACGCCTCGGCCATCACCTCCGGACCGATGCCGTCACCCGGCAGGACCGCCACTTTGAAAATCTTGGACATGTTCGTTCTCCTGGGTCGTCAGTGCCGCGCGGCAGGACTCTGCCGGCTCGGCAATCGACTTGCCACTATAGGAGCGCATCTGGCTGATGTCAATCGACTTTTCCGCCTGCCGCCGGCCAAGCCGACCGCCCGCAAGCAGCTTGTTCCCGGTGGCGAAAACTTCTATACTGCAACCAATCGCCCCACCCAGGAGGATCCTCGCATGAGTCCCCAACCGACCGTGGTCATTGCCGACCGCAGCGAAGCCTTCCTGATGTACCTGGCGATTCTGCTCAACCGCCTTGAGTTCGAACCGCTCCCCGTGGCCGGCGGCAAGGTCGCCGCCAAGATGGTCCGGGCGATCCGTCCGCAGCTGCTGATTCTCGGCGGCGAACTGGCCGATGGCGACCCCTTCAGGCTGCTCGCCGAACTGCGCGGGGATGCGAGCCTGGACGGCCTGCCGATCTACTTTGCCAGTGCCAACGAAATTGACCGGGCGCCGGCCCTGGCCGGGGGCGCCACCGGTTTTCTCGCCAAGCCGATCAACCTGGAGACCCTCCACCGGATACTCGAGGAGACCCATCACGCTCCGGCCCGGCAGCGCCGTTCGCCACGTGCCCCCTATCCGCACCAGGTGACCCTTGACTGGAACGGCCAGCGCCTCGATTGCGCGGCCGTCACCCTCTCCGAGGGCGGCGTTTATATCCGCCGCCAGGCGCCGCTCCCACCGGGGTGCCTGGTCGACATCCATCTGCCGATGCCCGATGGCACCACCCTGTCCCTGGAAGGCGAGGTGCTCTACAGCAAATTCATCGCCGAGGGTCGCTTCACTCGTCCGCCGGGGATGGCGATCCGTTTCCTGGCCCCCGCGGAGACGGCGGTGGACCGCCTACGCCAGACGATCACCGAACTGCTGATCGGCGACATCCTCGCCGAGCAGGACGAGCCGGTGGTCGGCAGATAAGTGGTGGCCAGGGCCGGCGCGAGACCGGATTGCATGCCCGTCAAGATCGGTTATACTGGACTACAGAGGCCACCAATGAAAAAATTGATCTTGCCCCTGATCGTCTTCGTCGTCGGGCTGTTGGCCGCAAGCATGGTCTTCGACCTGGATCTCTCCAGGCTGTTCCGGGGTTTCGGGGACTTTCTCCTGCATATCGTCAGGGGAGGCAAGCAGTAATCAGATCCCCAGGTAGGCGCGCTGCACTGCCTCGTTGTTCAACAACCGCTCCGCCGCATCGGTCAGCACCACCCTCCCGTTTTCCAGCACGTAGCCGCGATCTGCCAGCTTGAGGGCCTGATTGGCGTTCTGCTCGACCAGGAACACCGTGGTCCCCTCGGCATTGATGCGCCGGATCATGGCGAAAATCTGCTGGATGACGAGAGGCGCCAACCCCAGGGACGGCTCGTCGAGCAGCAGCAGCCTGGGGCGGGCCATCAGCGCCCGCGAAATCGCCAGCATCTGCTGCTCGCCGCCGGAGAGCGTGCCCCCCGGCTGCTGACGACGCCGGGCAAGGATCGGAAAGAGGGCCAGGACCTGGTCGAGATCGCGGCGCACCGCCGCGCGATCACGCCGCAGGTAGGCGCCGAGCTCGAGATTTTCGAGCACGCTCAACTGCGGGAAGATCCGCCGTCCCTCCGGAACCTGGACGATGCCGCGGGCAACGATGGCATGCGGCGTCAAGCCGCGCAGCGATTCGCCGGCGAAGCGGATCTCCCCGGCCTGCGCGGTCACCAGCCCGCAGATGGTCATCAGCGTGGTGCTCTTGCCGGCGCCGTTGGCGC
>JBFYXI010000219.1:0-3698 GCA_041310635.1 Desulfuromonadaceae bacterium
GCTCGCCTCGGGGAACGTCGGCGTCATGGCCGCCACCAACCAGGAGGTGGCGGCCGCCCAGTTCCCGATCCTCCTTTACGTCTTCGCCGCAATCATCACGCTGTGCCTGCTGACCTTCCGCTCGCTGCGCGCGGTGCTCAGCATCGTCCTGCCTCTGGGGATGGTCTCCCTGCTCGGCTATGCCCTGATGGCCGCCCTCGATATCGGCCTGAAGGTGTCGACCCTGCCGGTGGTGGCCCTCGGCATCGGCGTCGGCGTCGACTACGGCATCTACATCTACAGCCGTTTCCAGTCGTTCCTCGATGATGGGCTGACCATCTTCCACGCCTATCACGAAACCCTCAAGATTACCGGCAGCGGCGTGCTCTTCACCGGCATTACCCTGGCCTGCGGCACCGCCACCTGGATCTTTTCGCCGCTGCAGTTCCAGGCCGACATGGGGCTGCTGCTGACCTTCCTCTTCCTGGTCAACATGTTCGGTGCGCTGGTGGTGCTGCCGGCTATCGCCAGTTGGCTGCTGCGCCTGCGGCGATGAAAAACGCCCATCTGCGGCGTTGCCCTTGCTCTCGTCGCTGCGCCGTACCTTTCGGTACGCCTCACTCCTCAAGCTACTGGCGCCTTGCACCTGGGCATTTTTGATCGCCGCCCAGCGGCAGCGTCACTCTCCCCCGAAAATCTTTTCGCCCCTGTTACCTTTCCATTGGTTGCACGCTACAATATTAATGAGTGCCACGGCACTCGCATCCGCTGCTGCAAGGAGGCTGTCATGCCAACCATCCGCCGCGTAGGGGTTCTCGGCGCCGGGGTCATGGGTGCGGCGATCGCCGCCCACCTGGCCAATGCTGGTCTCGACGTGCTGCTGCTCGACCGCATCCCTGACGCCCTGACCGACGATGAAACCGCCAAGGGGTTGAGTCTGGCCGACGCGGCGGTCCGCAACCGCTTCGCCGCGCTGGGCATCGAACGAGCACTGCAAGCGAAGCCGGCGCCCCTGTTTCTGTCGGCCCATGCCCAACGCATTGCCTCCGGCAACTTCGCCGACGACCTTCCCCGCCTGGCCGAATGTGACTGGGTCATCGAAGCGGTGGTCGAACACCCGGCGATCAAAACGACCGTGTTGCAAAGCGTCGGCCCGCATCTGCACAGCGATGCCCTGCTCACCACTAATACCAGCGGCCTGTCAGTCGCCCGCCTGGCGGCGGCGCTACCGGAAGGACTGCGGTCGCGCTTCTTCGCCACGCACTTCTTCAACCCGCCGCGGTACCTGCGCCTGGTGGAGCTGGTGCCGCATCCGGCCACCGATTCGACCGTACTTGCGTTCATGGCCGACTTCCTTCGCCGCCGGCTCGGCAAAGGGGTGGTCACCTGCAAGGACACACCGAATTTCATCGGCAATCGCATCGGCCTGTTCAGCCTGCTCAACGCCATGCATCACATGCAAACCCTTGGCCTGAGTGTTGCCGAAGTCGATGCCGTCTGCGGCCCGGCCACCGCCCGACCGAAGAGCGCCGTATTTCGCACCGCCGATCTGGTCGGCCTCGACACCCTGGCCTTCGTTGCCACCCACTCCCATGAACTGCTGCCCCACGACGAGGCCCGCGAACTCTACCGGGTGCCGGCTTTTCTGCAGACACTGCTCGACGCCGGGCGGCTGGGCGACAAGAGCGGGGCCGGCTTCTACCGCAAGGAAAAGAGTGCCGACGGTAACCAGATCCTCGCCTGGGACTGGCAGAACGGAGAATACCGCTTGCCGGCCAAGCCGGTTTTCCCCTGCCTGGCCGCGGCCAAGCAGGCAACCGACGCGGCGGCGCGTCTGCGTGCGGTGCTGGACGGCGACGATCCGGGCGCCCGCTTCGCCTGGCTGACGCTGCGCGACACCCTGCTCTATGCGGTCAACCGCATCCCTGAGATCAGTGATGACGTGGCCGCTATCGACCGGGCCATGCGCTGGGGGTTCGGCTGGGAGTTGGGACCCTTCGAGATGCTTGATGCCATCGGCGTCGATGCCTTTGCCGCCCGGGCCGAAGCGGGTGGGGTGGCCGTGCCGGCAGCCTTGCGCAAGGTGCCGGCCTTCTACCGGGTGAATAGCGGGCTACTTGAACAGTTCAACCTGATCCAGGGCAGCTATGCGCCGGTCCAGATGGCCGCAGGGAGCATCCATCTGGAGGTGATCCGCAAGAGCGGCGGGGTGGTGGCGAGCAAGCCGGCCTGCACGCTGCTCGACCTTGGCGACGGCGTATTCGGCCTCGAGTTCCATGGCAAGATGAACACCATCGGCGCCGATGTGCTGCAGATGCTGCCGCAGGCGCTGACCCGTGCCGAAAGGGACGGGGCGGCACTGGTGGTCGGTAACCAAAGAGCGCAATTTTCGGCTGGCGCCGATCTGATGATGCTGGCTTTCGCCATGCAGATGAAACAGTTTGCCGAGATCGACAAGATGGTGCGTGCCTTCCAGAACGCCACCATGGCGCTGAAGACCGCCCAGGTGCCGGTGGTAGCCGCGCCCTTCGGCCTGACCCTCGGCGGCGGCTGCGAGTTCACCATGCACGCCACGGCCGTCCTGGCCCATGCCGAGACCTACATGGGACTGGTGGAGATCGCCGCCGGCCTGCTGCCGGCCGGCGGCGGCACCAAGGAACTGGCACTGCGCGCCGTGCAGGCCGCCAGTGCGGCCGAAGCCGACGTCGGCCCACTGATCATCCGGACTTTCCGGCTCATCGGTTTGGCGCAGGTCTCGACCTGCGCTGACGAGCTGTTCTCGATGGGGCTGCTGCGCAGCGGCGACCGCGTGTGCATGGATCTCGACGGCCAGCTCGGGGCGGCCAAGGCTTTCGCCTTGGCGCTGGTGCCGACTCACCGCCCGAGCCGGCCTGTCGAGGACTTCCCCGCCCCGGGGCGGAGCCTGGCCGCCAGCCTGAAGAGCCAGCTGTGGAACCTCGAACAGGGCGGGCAGATCACGGCCTACGAACGCACTATCGCCGCCAAGGTAGCCGACATCCTCTGCGGCGGCGACGTGCCGGCCGGCACGCCGGTCTCCGAGCAGTACCTGCTCGACCTCGAACGCGAAGGCTTCCTCTCCCTGTGCGGCGAGGCGAAGACACTGGAACGGATCGGCCACCTGCTGAAGACCGGCAAGCCGCTGCGTAATTGATCTAATCAGCGTGAGGGGTGAGGCGTAAGGAGTGAGGAGTCGCTTTAGCTTGAACTCAAAAACTTGGCATTATACTCCTCACTCTTCACTCTTCACTCTTCACTCCTCACAAGGAGCTGACCATGTCGACCGCCTATATTCTCGACGTATGCCGCACCCCCGGGGGGAAGGCCCCCCGCGGGGCGTTCCGCCACACCCGCCCCGACGATCTGGCGGCGGCCGCGATCCGCGCGCTACTGGAGCGCACCGGCACCGACCCGGCCGCCGTCGAGGACGTCATCCTCGGGTGCGCCTTCCCCGAGGCCGAGCAGGGGATGAACGTGGCGCGCATCGCCGCGCTGAAGGGCGGCCTGCCGGTGACGGTGCCGGCACAGACGGTCAACCGTTTCTGCGCTTCCGGCCTGCAGGCGATCGCCACTGCCGCCGAGCGGATCGTCGCCGGCGGGGCCGACTGCATCATTGCCGGCGGCACGGAGTCGATGACCATGGTGCCGATGGCCGGCCACGCCTTTCGCGCCAACCCGGGACTGGTCCGCGATTGGCCGGA
>JBFYXI010000264.1:0-3542 GCA_041310635.1 Desulfuromonadaceae bacterium
GGGCTTCAGATCGAACAGGGTGGCGGCATAGGCGTCGGCAGCGACGATGTCGGGCGAGGCAATCAGCGTATCGAGGCGGCGCACGTCCTCGAGACGACCCCCCTGGGGGCCGTTGGCCACCAGGGGGGTCGTCTCGAGGACGTGCGCCGCCTCGATACGCTGATTGCCTCGCCCGACATCGTCGCTGCCGACGCCTATGCCGCCACCCTGTTCGATCTGAAGCCCGAGCAGATCCCGAGCATCGTCGCCGGCGCCCGCCGCGGTTTGGGCATCATGGACCTGAACCGGATCCGCCTGGTGTGAGCAGCATACGCTGGAGAAACCTGCGCCGCATCAGCCAAACCCTGTGCCTGACCGGCTTTCTGTGGCTGTTCGTGCAGACCGAATACCGCGGGGTCGACGATTTGCCCTACCCGGTCGGCCTGCTTTTCCGTCTCGATCCCCTGGCCGCCCTGGCGGACGCTCTGGCCCCCGGCCCCTTTGGCTGGGGATTGCTGTGGCCGGCCCTGCTGGTCCTGCTGCTGACCGCGATCTTCGGCCGGTTCTTCTGCGGCTGGGTCTGCCCGCTCGGGGCCACCCTCGACGGCCTCGGCCGCCTGATTGGTCGCGGTCGCCGCGCCTTTTCCCCCGGCTGGCGGCGGGTCAAGTACTACCTGCTCTTCGCGCTCTCGGCCGCGGCCCTCGGCGGGGTGCAGCTGCTCGGTCTGTTCGATCCGCTGGCGATCTTCCTGCGCTCCCTGGCCCTGGCGCTCTACCCGGCCTACAATTTCGCGGTCAACCGGGTGTTCGACGTCCTCTACGCCGTCGAACTGCCGGTGATCACTCCGGCCGCACAAAGCCTCTTCCCCTGGTGGCGCGATCACCTGATGGCGTTTCATCAGCCGGTCTTCTTCTTGAGTTTCTTCACCCTGTTGGTCTTTCTTGCCATCGTCCTTCTGGAGCGTCTCGAGCACCGCTTCTGGTGCAAGCATCTCTGCCCCCTGGGAGCCCTGCTTGGGCTGTGCTCCCGCCATGCCCTGCTGCAACGCACGCCGCAAACCCTCTGTGCCGACTGTCGGCAGTGCGATGCCCTCTGCCGCTCCGGGGCGGTCCGCGCCGAGGGACACCAGCGCAGCGAATGCCTGCTGTGCATTGACTGCACCGGCTACTGCCCCGAGGAGCGGGTCGCCTTTCGCCTGCGCGCCCCGCAAGGCTCCGGCCCCGGCATCGACATCGAGCGCCGCGGCGTGATCACCGCCCTGGCCTGCGGTGCCCTGGCCGCCCCGGTGGTGCGTATCGCCCCTTCGGCAGACCGCATCAACCCCTACCTGCTCCGTCCGCCTGGCGCCGCTGCCGAGCAGGAATTCCTCGAACGCTGCGTGCGCTGCGGTGAATGCATGAAGGTCTGTATCGGCGGCGCCCTGCACCCGGCCTGGCTGGAGGCCGGCTCGGTCGGCCTGTGGACGCCGCTGCTGGTGGCGCGGGTCGGTTACTGCGAGTACAACTGCACCCTGTGCGGGCAGGTCTGCCCCACCGGGGCGATCAAGCGCCTGGCCCTGGAGCCGAAACGCAAGACCGTCATCGGTCTGGCCGTCTTCGACAAGGACCGCTGTCTCCCCTTCGCCAAGGGAGTCGAATGCCTGGTCTGCGAGGAGCACTGCCCGACCGGCGAGAAGGCGATCGTCTTCGAGGAAAGGGAGGTGCTGGCCAACGGCGAGTGGCGCCGCATCAAGTTCCCCAAGGTGGTCGACCGGCTGTGCATCGGCTGCGGCATCTGCGAGACCAAGTGCCCCCTGGAAGGGGCCAGTGCCATCCGCATCATCAGCGAAGGGGAGAGTCGCCGGTTGCGCGACGGGCTCCCCGCCGGACCTTACGGCTGATGCGCCGCCTGGTCTTCATCCTGCTGTGCCTGCTGCTGCCGGTGGCCGGCGGAGCCGCGGATTTGCCAGGGTTGGTGGTTGACACGTTCGAAGGAGGACTCGGTCCGCAGTGGCAGGTTAAATCGTTCAAGGGGCAGACCGACTACCGGGTCGTCAGCGACAACGGCAATCAGGTTCTGATGGCGGTCAGCAGCGGCACGGCTTCGGGGTTGGTGCGAAACGTCGATCTCGATCCGCAGGCCTACCCGATCCTCACCTGGCGCTGGAAGGTGGCCGGCATCGTCCCGCAGGGGGACGAGCGGACCAAGGCCGGGGACGACTACGCGGCACGGGTCTATGTGATCTTCCCGCACTGGTTCTTTGCCAAGACCCGCACGCTCAACTATATCTGGGCCAACCGTCTGCCGGCCGGGGAGTTCCTCGCCAACGCCTATACCGGCAACGCCGTGATGATTGCGGTGCGGAGCGGGCCGGGGCAAGCCGGTCAATGGGTGAGCGAGCGCCGCGACATCGTCGCGGACTTCCGCCGGGCCTTCGGTGAAGATCCGCCGCGGGTCGGCGCTGTCGCCGTCATGACCGACACCGACAACACCGGAACCACGGCCACCGGCTGGTTCGACGATCTCGTCTTTCGCACCCGCTAGGTCAGTCGGCCACGACCACCCGGTTGCGCCCGGCGCGCTTGGCGGCATACAAGGCGTCGTCGGCCAGGCGGATCAGATCCTCGATATTCCTGATCCGGTCATCGGGGAAGGTCGACACCCCCAGGCTGATGGTCATGCGCAACTGCTCCATGGCGCCGCTGAAGCGCAGCGCCTCGATGACTTCGCGAATCCGCCCGGCCACGTGCAGTGACATGATCCGGTCGGTTCCCGGCAGCACCAGGGCGAACTCCTCGCCGCCGAAGCGGGCGGCCAGGTCGTACTCGCGCAGGTGGTCGCAAAGCGTTTCCGCCACTACTTTGAGCACCTGGTCCCCCTGCTGGTGGCCGAAGCTGTCGTTGATTGCCTTGAAGTGGTCGATATCGGCCATGACCAGGGACAGGGATTGGCCGTGCCGCTGGCTGCGCGGGAACTCCTGGGCCAGGACGCGCATCAGCCGGCGGCGGTTGGCCAATTGGGTCAGGGGGTCGGTGTCCAGCAGTTCTTCGAGCTTCTGGTTGCGCTCCTTGAGCTGGTCCTGCAACATTTTGATCTTGATCTGCACCTGCACGCGGGCGATCAGTTCCCGGGTATCGAAGGGCTTGGTGATGTAGTCGCTGGCGCCGCGCTCCAGGGCCTTGACCTTCTGCTCCGAATCATCGCGGCCGGTGAGAATGATGACCGGCACGTCGCGTCGTTGCGTCTGGGCGTTGTGCAGATCGAGGAACTTGAGGCCGTCCATGCCGGGCATCTCCAGATCGCAGAGCACCACGTCCACCGGCTTGCTCAACAACAGCTTGAAGCCGTCAATGACGTTGGCGGCTTCGATGGTGCCGACGGCCAACCCCGATTGTTTCAGGATATCGGTAATCTGGGCGCGCGCGCTCGGCGAGTCGTCGATGATCAGAATCAGCGGTTGCATGGCGAGGTCCTGGAAATTGGCTGACGCATCATAAACCACTTGGGGCCGGTGAGCAAATAGCGAATATTCGGCCGTGGCCGCTCTGCCGATCGGGAATTGTGGGGTATACTGAACGCGTGA
>JBFYXI010000281.1:0-2648 GCA_041310635.1 Desulfuromonadaceae bacterium
CAAGCCCCCAGCACGATGCCGCCCCAAACCAACAAGGTGCCCGGCAGCACGGGCAGTACGGTGCCCGCCAAACCCAACAAAATCAAGGCAGCACACAAGATCCATAACAAGGTCATTACCAAGATAAGCCCTCGAGGTCAAAAGAAACCGCACATCGCCAATTGTATGGAGTCGCCCGATTCAACTTCAAGGGCTGGCCTGCATGACAACGGGGGCAGTTCTAACATTCCAACATTTAAAGTGCGAGGTAGTTCCCTCAGACCGGAATAGCCAATGTGTTATCCGCTCAATTGCCCCACGGTCTGTTGACTGCTGGACACCTGCCGGTCGCTCTGCTTTGGTTGTATGACGAGATTGGCCGAGGGGCTGTCAGTGAGCTGGCTGCCCAAGCGACTGCTTGACGCAGAGACCTGCCGTTGAGTCATTCGAGTGACGAATGGCTCTTGTGGGTCGAGAGCACGCGGTCGCAAAGATGGGAAGCGGCCGTTCAACTCGAGCTTCTGTTCAACGACTGGTGCGCAGCGCTTAGCAGACTTGGTTTGCTCAGAACGCCACCGGCGGCTCTGGCCGAGAATGCGACGGTCGACTACCCAACCATGACAGGGCGGTCGTCAGCCAGGGGCGACGATGGTCTGGAGACCACACATTGGCCCGATGTACATCCAAGATCGGACATTGGATACTCGGTGTTTCGAACGGCCACTTCTGATAAAGCCGCTGTTGCCGGCCTGGCGGATCCCCGGACCAACCCTGGAACGAAGCCGCCGGTCGTTTGCCATAGCAAGAAGACAGCCCCGGAGTTGAATCATGCGCCAGTCGCCCATGTCGTATCGAGGTGGTTCGTTTCTGAAAGCCGTCGTGGTGGTGTGCTCAAGCCTGTTCCTCGGCGCCTGCAACGGCGGGGGCGACGTCGGCGGCGAAGCAGCCATACCTGCGGGGCCGTTCCCCGCCGTCTCCCTGACCCGGGTTGCCACCGGATTCAGCCAACCGGTACTGATCACGCACGCCGGCGACGGCAGTAGCCGGCTGTTCGTGGTGGAACGGGCCGGCGTGATTCGCATCGTGCGTAACGGCGCGGTCGAGCCTACGCCCTTCCTCGACATCTCAGCGCTGGTCCGCACGAGCGGCTCCGAGCAGGGCTTGCTGGGCCTGGCCTTTCCGCCCAATTACGCCACGCGACGGCATTTCTACGTCTACTACACCGGCAAGTCCGGTGGGGACACGGTGGTCGCACGCTATCGACTCGGCGCCGATCTTGATGTCGCCGATCCCGCCAGCGCAACGGTGCTGCTGCACCAGGCGCAGCCATACTCCAACCACAATGGCGGTCACCTGGCGTTCGGCCCGGATGGCTACCTTTACATCGGACTCGGCGACGGCGGCGCGGGCGGAGATCCGCAGGGCAACGCGCAGAATCCCCGCACCCTGCTCGGCAAGCTGCTGCGCGTCGACGTGGAATCGGGCGCCGATCCCTACGCCATCCCGCCGGACAATCCCTTCGACAACGAAATCTGGGCCTTGGGCCTGCGCAATCCCTGGCGCTTTTCCTTCGACCGCACCGCAGGCGACCTTTACATCGCCGACGTCGGCCAGAACGCTTACGAGGAAGTCAACTTCCAGCCTGCCGCCAGCCGCGGCGGTCAAAACTACGGCTGGAACGTGATGGAGGGCATGCACTGCTACAGAGGCGCGGGCTGCGACCGGACCGGCCTCACCCCCCCGGTAGCCGAGTACGCCAATGACTCGGGCAATTGTTCGATCACCGGCGGCTACGTCTATCGGGGCGCGCAGTACCCTTCCCTGCAGGGCGTCTATTTCTACGGCGACTTCTGCTCCGGACGGCTGTGGGGGCTGCGGCGCAGCGCCAGCGGCTGGGAGAACGCGCGCCTGCTCGACAGCGGGCTGAGTCTGTCGTCATTCGGCGAAGACGAGTCGGGCAATCTCTACCTCGTCGACTATGGCAAAGGCGACCTGCACCGGCTCGCGCTGCGGTGAACCCCGGCGCGATCAGACGGATGCATCGGGCGACCGTGTTGGCTTATGCTGAGCGCTGTCCAACTTAGCCGCTCCGGCCGACTTCATGATGGTTTGAAAACCTATACTCCACGCGACCAGACCGTCCATGCCACGGAAGGGCTGGCACGAACGGGCCTGGTGCAGCTCGAGACCGAAACCCCGCTGGTGGACGGGTGGATGAGGGCACGCGCTGCGGTCTTTCGTCGACCTCTTTCGCACCCTGGCTGCGACCCATACCCACGACCTGCCCAGGGTAGGCCGTCAGGTGACTGGTGGGATATGGGGTCGACACGATATGCCCGCCTTTTTCAAAAAATGCATTAAGCCGCTTTGCTAGGGAGCACGCACTCGCAAAGATAGAAGCGACAGTTTGGGACACCGAGTATCCAATGTCCGATCTTGGATGGTACATCGGTCAATGAGTGGTCTCCAGACCAGCGTCGCCTTTGGCCGACCTTGAGACGTTCGAGTTTGGCATTATGTCCGGCGGCTCCTGGCCGAGTGCACGCATACCGCATCACGCCACAAAGCAGCCGCACGCGAGGCGCCTCAATTGGCTACGTGCAGCCGACTTTCCAGGTGCTAGATCTGAGTCTGCTCTGAGATTTCCAGCGCGTCATCGACCTCGATGC
>JBFYXI010000289.1:0-3074 GCA_041310635.1 Desulfuromonadaceae bacterium
CTGTTTGACACTGCCGCCGTCGGTCAGAATCGCTCCCGGCTTGAGATGCGGCATGGCCTGGCGCGCCACCGGGCCGAGCGTCAGCACCGGCGTGGCGAGAAACACCACGTCGGCATCGGCCACCCCGGCGGCCAGGTCCTGGGTGACGCTGTCGACCACCTTGAGCTCCATGGCCTTGTCGAGGTTGGCACGGCCACGGCCAATGCCGACAATCTGCCCCACCGACCCGGTCGCCTTGAGCGCCAGAGAGAGCGAGCCGCCGATCAGCCCGACCCCGACCACAGCCAGTTTACCGATATAAAAATTATTCATATTTCGATATCTTTACCCTGTAAACCTGCCTTTTGACATGAAGGGAAAAGGTGCCGCGCCAACCTCATTTTGCCTTGGGATACGAGCCGAGCACCTTGAGGAATTGACAGGATACCCGGAGTTCCTCGACAGCGCCGGCGACCTGTTCATTGCGAATGTGCCCTTCCATGTCGAGGAAGAAGATATACTCCCACGCCCGCCCCTTGGTCGGCCGGCTTTCGATCTTGGAGAGGTTGATGCCGCGCTTGGAAAACGGTTCGAGCATGCGGTAGAGGATCCCCGGCTCGTCGCGCACGCTGAACATGATCGAGGTCTTATCGTACCCGCCGGGCTCCGGCATCTGCTGGCCAATCACCAGAAACCGGGTGAAATTGTTGGGATTGTCCTCGATGCGGTGCTTGACCGCGCGCAGCCCGTAGAGGTTGGCGGCGGCCTCGCTGGCGATCGCCGCGACGCTCTCGTCCTCGGCGGCCTGCTGGGCGGCCTGGGTGGTGCTGCCCATATCGACCAGCGGCACGTCGGGGAGATTCTCCTCAAGCCAGGCCCGGCACTGGCCAAGCGCCTGTGGATGGGAAACCACCTTGCGGATGTCCTCGAGCCGGCCGGTACGGTTGAGCAGGTCGTGGGAGACCTCGATCAGCACTTCGGCAATGATCTTCAGGTCGGACTTCATGAACATGTCGAGGGTATGGGAAACCACCCCCTCGTTGGAGTTCTCCACCGGCACGACCCCATAGTTGGCGCGGCCGCGACCGACCTCGTCGAAAATCGAGGGGATGCTTTTGATCGGCACCAACTGGGCGGAAAATCCGAACTGGTGCATGGCGGCGACGTGGGTGAAGGTCCCCTGAGGGCCGAGAAATGCCACCTTGAGCGGCTGCTCCAGGGAGAGTGAGGCGGAGAGGATCTCCCGGAACACTCGCCGCACCCCCTCTTCCGGAAACGGCCCGGTATTGGCCGCGATCAGGCGCGCATAGATCGCCTGTTCGCGGGTCGGCACGTAAAAATCACCGCTGCTCCCCTCCTTGCTTTTGCCCACGGCAATGACCAGCCTGGCGCGGTGGTTGAGCAGGTCGAGAATCTGGTCGTCGATGGCGTCGATTTGCCGACGCAACCCGGCGAGTGTCTGGTCGGCCACGGCCGCCTCCTTCTCCGGAATTTCCGGAGTTGCGACTCTAGCGGAAACCTGGGGAAAAGGCAAGCTGCGCGAGGGTTTTGAGGCGCCGTTGCGAGAGCGCTTGACCGTTCTCGCGGGCGCGGCTAAACTCCGGAAATCCCTGTCTTCCGAAGGAGCACCCTATGTCGATCGCCATCAAGGTCCAGGGCGCCATCGAGCGCGCCTCGTGGATCCGCCGCATGTTCGAGGAGGGGGCCGCGCTGACCGCTCGCTTCGGCGCCGAGCACGTCTTCGACTTCACCCTCGGCAACCCGGCCGTGGAGCCGCCGGCGGCCTTCCGTCGGGAATTGCTCCGCCTGGCCGAGCAACCGGAACTGGGGATGCACCGCTACATGAATAACGCCGGTTACGAATTCACCCGCCGGGCGGTCGCCGAATTTCTCGGCGAACAGAGCGGCGCGCCGGTCACCGCCCAGCACGTGGTGATGACCTGCGGGGCCGGGGCCGGTCTGAACGTGGTTCTGAAAACGCTCCTCAACCCCGGCGAGGAAGTCATCATCCTCACCCCCTATTTCGTCGAATACCAGTTCTATATCGACAATCACGGCGGCACCACCGTCGAGGTCTGGACCGATCGCACCACCTTTCAGCCCGACGTCGCCGCCATCGAGGCCGCCATCGGCCCGAACACCCGGGCCCTGCTGATCAATTCGCCCAACAACCCGACCGGCGTGGTCTACCCGGCCGAGACGCTGGCGGCGATCGGCCGGGTGCTGGAGCGCAAGCAACTGGAACTTGGCCGGACTCTCTACGTGATCTCCGACGAGCCCTACTCCCGACTGGCTTTCGACGGCAACCGGGTGCCGCAGGTATTCCGACACATCCGCAACAGCATCGTGGTCACCTCCCACTCCAAGGACCTGGCCCTCCCGGGCGAGCGGATCGGCTATCTGGCTGCCAATCCGGCCATGGATGACTGCGCTCTGTTCATGGAGGGGGCGGTCTTCTGCAACCGGGTCCTCGGCTTCGTCAATGCCCCGGCCCTGATGCAGCGCCTGGTGGCCGGCCTGCAGCGCGAGAGCGTCGACGTCGGCGCATACCAGCAGAAGCGCGACCGCCTTTACCACCATTTGACCGGGCTGAGATTCACCATGGTCAAACCGGGCGGCGGTTTCTACCTCTTCCCGCAATCGCCGCTGGCCGACGACGTGGCCTTCGTGCGCATGGCACAGGAACATCATATCCTGCTGGTGCCCGGCAGCGGCTTCGGCGCTCCCGGCTACTTCCGCATCGCTTACTGCGTGGCGATGGACGTCATCGAGCGCAGCCTTCCGGCCTGGGACAAACTGGCCAAGGACGCGGGGCTATAGATGGAAAAACGTTTCTTCACCCCCGCGGAGACGACCCGGTTGATTACCGACAACGGCCGGAGAGTGCTGACCCAGCCGCTGTCACGCACCGTGGTCCTGAGCCTGCTGGCAGGCTTCTACATTGCCTTTGGTGCCGCCCTGGCCACAGTTGTTACCCAGGATGCCGATGCCCATCTCGGCACGGGAGTCAGCCGACTGCTCGGTGGCAGTGTGTTTTCCCTGGGACTGATGCTGGTGGTGGTCTGCGGCGCCGAACTGTTCACCGGCAACAGCCT
>JBFYXI010000014.1:0-8894 GCA_041310635.1 Desulfuromonadaceae bacterium
TGGCACGGAAAGGAGCAACGGTCATGAGCAAGAAAGGCTTTATCCTCTGCGTCTGCCAGGGAACCTGTCCGAGCTTCACCAAGATGGACATCTTCGGGGTGCTTTCCGACGTCCGTCGGGATCGCTCGATACCAGGTTCAATCCGCTACCGCAACACATGGTCTACTTTGCCCCGTGTCACCAGCGACAGCAGAAGATCGACAGCCCGTATCTGGAACTTCTTGCGCTCATCCCGGAACTGAAAGTCGACATGCTGGGGGGGATGGACTGCTGCGGCATGGGCGGCAATTTCGGGTTCAAGAGGGATTTCCATGAAAAATCCCTGGTCATTGGCAACCCCCTGATCGCCAGGATCAGGAGGAGGTCGCCAAAGGCGATTATTACCGACTGCATGAGCTGCAAGCTCCAGTTCAATCACCTCCTCCCTTACCCGGTCTTCCACCCTCTTGAGATTTTGGCCACAAGCTATCGGGCAGGGGATCATCAAACAAGCACTTGACATTTATCCGCCTATGCGGATACAAGCTATTCATGAAAAAGATCGCGCAAAAATTCAAGGCCCTCTCCGACGAGACCCGCCTGCGCATCCTGGCGCTGCTGGCCGGAGATGAACTGTGCGTCTGCGACTTGATGGCGATCCTCAACCTGCCGCAGTCGACGGTGTCGCGGCACCTCGCCACCCTGCGCAATGCCGGGTGGGTGGAGGACCGCCGCCAGGGAGTGTGGATGTACTACCGACTGAGCCAGGACAGCGAGCCGCTGGCCGATGATGTGCGGGCCCTGCTCCGGCAGCACCTGGCGGACACCCCCCAGGCCCTGCGCGATCGGGAAGCGCTGGCGGCGTTTCGCTCCGGGGAATTTTCCGGACGCTGCGCGTAATTTTTTGAAGCATAAATCCGCCCATGCGGATAGCTAACAAACAAGGACGTGACCTGTGAAAAAGCGCGTGCTCTTCCTGTGCACCCACAATTCCTGCCGCTCGCAGATGGCCGAAGGCTTGGTCAACCACTTCCTCGGCGACCGCTTCCAGGCCTTTTCCGCCGGCACCGAGGCCACCCGGGTCAATCCGCTGGCGGCCCGGGTGATGCTGGAGCTCGGCATTGACCTTGCCGGACACCATTCCAAGACACTGGACGAGTTCGCCGGCGAGCGCTTCGACCTTGTAATCACCCTGTGCGGCGACGCCAATGAAAAGTGCCCGCTCTTTTTCGGCGGGGTGCAGCGGATGCACCTCGGTTTCGACGACCCGTCGCGCCTCCCTGGACACGAGGAAGAGGTTCTCCCGGAGTACCGCCGGGTACGGGATGAGATCAGGACCAAGTTGACCGATTTTCTGACCGGAGGCGGCCATGAGTGACAAGCTCTCCCGCAAGCTCTCGTTTCTCGACCGTTACCTGACCCTGTGGATCTTCGTCGCCATGGCGGTGGGGGTCGGTGCCGGCTGGCTGGTTCCCGGCGTCAAGGATTTCGTCAACCTCTTCACCGTCGGCACCACCAACATCCCGATCGCCGTCGGCCTGATTTTGATGATGTACCCGCCCTTCGCCAAGGTCCGCTACGAGGAGATGCCCGACGTCTTCCGCAACAAGAAAATTCTCGCTCTCTCCCTGGTGCAGAACTGGGTGATCGGTCCGATCCTGATGTTCGTGCTCGCCATCGTCTTTCTGCAGGGCTATCCCGAGTACATGGTCGGCCTGATCATGATCGGCCTGGCCCGCTGCATCGCCATGGTTATCGTCTGGAACGAACTGGCCGAGGGGAACACCGAGTACGCCGCCGGCCTGGTGGCCTTCAACAGCGTCTTCCAGGTGCTCTTCTTCAGTGTCTACGCCTGGTTCTTCATCAGCGTGCTGCCGCCGCTGTTCGGCCTCGAAGGGGCGGTGGTCGATATCACCATCGGCGAGATTGCCGAGAGTGTCTTCATCTACCTGGGCGTGCCGTTCCTGGCCGGCGCGCTGACCCGCCTGGTCGGCGTCAAGCTGATGGGGCGCGAACGCTACCACGCCGTGGTCGTGCCGAAGATCAGCCCGCTCACCCTGATCGCCCTGCTCTTCACCATCGTCGTCATGTTCAGCCTGAAAGGGGAGCTGATCGTGCAGATCCCCATGGACGTGGTGCGCATCGCCATTCCGCTGCTGATCTACTTCGTGGTGATGTTCCTGGTATCGTTCTACATGGGGAAGAAGGTTGGCGCCGACTACAGCAAGACCACCACCCTGGCCTTTACCGCCGCCAGCAACAACTTCGAGCTGGCCATCGCCGTGGCCATCGCCGTGTTCGGCATCAACTCCGGCGCCGCCTTCGCGGCGGTCATCGGGCCGCTGGTGGAGGTGCCGGTGATGATCGCCCTGGTCAACGTTGCCTTCTGGTTCCAACGGCGCTGGTTTCCACTCGCAGCTTAATAACGAGAAGCGGATTTTTCTGCCGGGAAAGACTTGCAGGCGGCCGCGGATTGACTACAATGGAAGTCTGATTTTCCCGGTTCCGCCCAACCTTGTCCAAGGAGACTGCCATGACCAAGTACCGCTGCGTGATCTGCGACTACATCTACGACCCCGCCGCCGGCGACCCTACCAACGGTGTCGCTCCCGGCACCGCTTTCGAGGATCTCCCCGCCGATTGGGTCTGCCCGCTGTGCGGGGCCGACAAGAGCAATTTCGAACCGGCGTGACCGCCGGCCGGCCCGGTCTGCGGGTCTGGCACGCCGGGCGGGTGCCGTATCGCCAAGCCCTCGCCTGGCAGGAACAGCTGCTTACCGAGCGCCCGGCGAACTCCCCCGATCAACTGCTGCTGCTTGAACACCCTCCGGTCGTCACCCTCGGCCGGGGGGCGAACCGGGCTCACCTGCTCTGGTCGCCCGAAGAGTTGGCGGCCCGGGAGATCGACGTGGTCACCACCGCGCGCGGCGGCGATGTTACCTACCACGGCCCCGGCCAGCTGGTCGGCTACCCGTTGGTCGACCTTGACCGCTGCGGCCGCGATGTCCACGCCTATCTGCGGCGCCTCGAGGAGGTGCTGGTGCGCACGCTGGCAGATTTCGGCCTGAGGGGGGAGCGTTGCGCCAGTCGCACCGGTGTCTGGGTCGGCCCGAGAAAGATTGCCTCGATCGGCATCGCCGTCCGGCACTGGGTGACCTGGCACGGTTTCGCCCTGAATGTCGCCGAGCAGCGGCAGGGCTTCGCCGCCATTGTGCCGTGTGGCCTGGCCGGCGTCGAGATGACTTCGGTGTGCGGCGAACTGGGCCGGGAGGTGCCGATGACCGAGGTCATGGCGCCGTTGATCGAACATTTTGCCGCGGTTTTCGACCGTACCCTGATTGGCGTCGATGAACTCAACCCCGTTGCGTAAACCGGCCTGGCTCAAGGTCCGCATCCCGGCCGGCCCCGGGTTCGCCCGCATCGACCGGATGCACCGCGACCTGGGGCTGCACTCGGTCTGCCGCAGTGCCGCCTGCCCCAACCAGGGGGAGTGCTGGAGCCAGGGGACCGCGACCTTCATGATCCTCGGTGATCGCTGCAGCCGCGACTGTGCCTTCTGCAACGTCATCTGCGGCCCTGCGGCTCCTCCCGACCCCGCCGAGCCGCAGGCGGTCGCTGCCGCGGTGAAGGAACTCGGCCTGCGCCACGCGGTGATCACCGCGGTGACCCGCGACGACCTCCCGGACGGCGGTGCCGGCCACTTCGCCGCGTTGACCGCAGCGATCCGCGCGGCCGCACCCGCTTGCCGGGTGGAACTGCTGATCTCCGACCTGCGTGGCGACCCTGTCGCCCTGGGTGTTATCCTCGCGGCTCGCCCCGACGTGCTCGGCCACAACCTCGAGACCGTGCCGCGCCTTTACCCGCTGGCCCGCGCCGGCGCCGACTACCGGCACTCCCTGGCCCTGCTGGCCGCGGTCCGGGAGCTTGCCCCCGCGATACCGACCAAGAGCGGACTGATGCTCGGCCTCGGCGAGGACCGCGCCGAATTGCTGGAGGCCTTCGCCGACCTCAGAGCGGCCGGGGTCGGCATGCTGACCCTCGGCCAGTACCTGCAACCGACCAGGGCACACCTGCCGGTGACCCGCTACCTGCCCCCCGAAGAATTTGCCGAGTTGCGTGCCAGTGCACTCGGCATGGGGTTTGCCCAGGTCGCCGCCGGACCGCTGGTGCGTTCCTCCTACCATGCCGCTGAACTCTTCGAGGAGCCGATCTCATGAGCACCCCTGAAAGCATTCACGAATTGATCATCCTCGGTTCGGGGCCGGCCGGGCTGACCGCGGCCATCTACGCCGCCCGCGGACGCTCCTGCCCGACTCTGATCCACGGCCGCCAGCCGGGCGGGCAGCTGACCACCACCACCGCTGTCGACAACTTCCCCGGGTTCCCGCAAGGGATCGACGGCCCCGACCTGATGGAAAACATGCGCCTCCAGGCCGAGCGCTTCGGCACGCAGTTTGTCGAGGGGGAGGTCACCCGGGTCGAGTTGGATGCGTCCCCCTTCAAGATCTGGCTCGGCGATGAACTTTACCGCTGCCTGACGCTGATCCTCGCGACCGGCGCCTCGCCGCGCCTGCTCGGCCTCGGCAGCGAGGAAGCGCTCTACGGTCGTGGCGTCTCGGTGTGCGCCACCTGTGACGGCTTCTTTTACCGCGACAAGGAGGTGGTGGTGGTCGGCGGCGGCGATACCGCCATCGAGGAGGCGGTGTTCCTGACCCGCTTCGCCCGGCGGGTGACCATCGTGCACCGCCGCGACGAACTGCGCGCCACCCCGGTGCTCGCCCAGCGGGCGCTGAACAACGACCAGATCGCCTTTCGCTGGGACACGGTGGTCACGGGGATTGTCGCTGACCAGTCCGGCGTCACCGGCGTGCGCCTGAAAAACCTGAAAACCGGCACGGAGGACGAGTTCGCCTGCGACGGGCTATTCATCGCCATTGGCCACCAGCCGAACACCGCGCTGTTTGCCGGCCAGCTGGAGTTCGACAGCGAAGGCTACATCAAGACCAGGAACGGCACCCAGACCAGCGTTGCCGGGGTATTCGCCGCCGGCGACGTGCAGGACCCGATCTTCCGCCAGGCGATTACCGCCGCCGGTTCGGGGTGCATGGCGGCCATCCAGGTCGAGCGTTTTCTCGATGACTTGCCCTCCGAGGCGCAGCTCAGCTGTCAGGGAGGCATCTGCAGGCCGCGGGGCTAACCCCTGATTGCACCCCCGGAACACCCTTGTTATACTTCTGAAGGTTTATTGCCGCTATTTTTCGAACAGTTCCGGGAGGGATGATGGGGATCGCCGGCAACGTCAGTCCACAGTGGCTGGAGGAGCACTACCGCTTGTGGCGGGAGCGCCCCGAACAGCTCCCGCCCGACTGGCGGGCGTTCTTCGAGGGGTTCGATCTCGCCCGCGAATTGCCCGGTAGCGACTGCGAACTGGCACTCAAGACCTCGGCAGTCGACTCGCTGATTTACCGCTATCGCGACCTCGGTCACCGTCAGGCCTGGACCAACCCCCTCGACGAGGAGCAGCCGCCCCCCCTTGCCGAGCTGGCGCTGGCCGCCTTCGGCCTGGCTGATGGCGACCTCGACCGCACCTTCCGCCCCCTGCGTTATCCCGGCCCGGCCCCCCTGCGCGACATCGTCGCCACCCTGCACGCCACTTACTGCGGCAGCATCGGCGTCGAGTTCATGCACATCCAGGAACCGGCCCAGCGCGACTGGCTGAAGGAGCGCTTGGAGGCCTCGCGCAACCGCGCGGAGCTGAGCCGCGACGAACGCCTGGCCATCCTGGCCAAACTGCAGGAGGCAACCCTTTTCGAACAGTTCCTGCACCGCCGCTTCCTCGGCCAGAAGCGCTTCTCCCTCGAAGGCGGCGAAGCCCTGATCGTTCTGCTCGACGCCCTGGTCACCCGGGCCGCTTCCGCCGGGATCACCGACCTGGTGATGGGGATGGCCCACCGCGGCCGCCTCAACGTCCTGGCCAATATCTTCGCCAAGCCCCTCGCCAATATCTTCGCCGAGTTTCAGGATAATCTCGAACTGGCCTTCGTCGGCGAGGGGGATGTCAAGTATCACCAGGGCTTTTCCTCGGACCGCCAGACCGACGGCGGCACCATCCACCTCAGCCTGGCCAGCAACCCCAGCCACCTGGAAGCCGTCGACCCGGTAGTGATCGGCAAATGCCGGGCTCGCCACGTCGGCTACGGGCCCGGGGGGCGCAAGCGGGTCCTCCCCTTGCTGGTCCACGGCGACGCGGCCTTCGCCGGGCAGGGGATCGTGACCGAAGTGTTCAACCTCTCCCAGCTCGACGGCTACCAGTCGGGGGGCACGGTCCACGTCGTCCTCAACAACCAGATCGGCTTCACCACCGATCCGGCCCATGCCCGCTCGACGCCCTATGCCACCGACGTGGCCAAGATGCTGTCGGTGCCGATCTTCCATGTCAACGGCGAGCACCCGGAAGCGGTGGTGCAGGTCGCCCGGCTGGCACTGGAATATCGTCAGACCTTTGCCCGCGACGTGGTCATCGAGATGCTTTGCTACCGCCGTCACGGCCACAACGAGGGCGACGAGCCCGGTTTCACCCAGCCGCTGATGTACGCAAAGATCCGCCGCCGCCCGCCGGCCCACGAACTCTATGCGGCAGTCCTGACGCAGGAGGGGCTGGCGCCCGCCGCGATCGCCGCACCGGCAACCGACTATGCTGCGCGGCTCGAAGCGTCCTTGACCCTTCCTGCCGATCCGCGGCAGGGGCTGGGTTTCCAGTCCAAGTGGGAGAAGATCCGACGCGAGGCCGCCCCCAGTGACCCGGACACCGCCGTCCCCGAGGAGCGCCTGCGCGAGCACGCCGAGCGCCTGGCCCGCATCCCCGCCGGTTTCAATGCCCACGCCAAGGTCGTCCGGCTCCTGGAGAAACGCCGCGACGCCGTTGCCCGCGGCGAGGGACTGGACTGGGCCACCGGCGAAGCCCTGGCGTTTGCCGCCCTGCTGGCCGAAGGGGTGCCGGTGCGGCTGTCGGGGCAGGACTGCCGGCGCGGCACCTTCAACCAGCGCCACGCAGCCATCGTCGACCAGCAGAACGGCCAGCTCTACGTACCCCTCGCCTTCGTGGCCGCCGGCCAGGCGCCGGTACAGATTTACGACAGCATGCTCTCCGAAGCGGCGGTGCTCGGCTTCGAGTACGGCCATTCCCTGGAGATGCCCGAAGGTTTGACTATTTGGGAGGCGCAGTTCGGCGATTTCGCCAATGGCGCCCAGGTGATCATCGACCAGTTTATCGTCAGCGGCACGTCCAAGTGGGACCGGGCCAGCGGCCTGACCCTGTTTCTCCCCCATGGCTACGAGGGGCAGGGGCCGGAACATTCCAGCGCGCGCATCGAGCGCTACCTGTCCGCCTGTGCCGAGGACAATCTGCAGGTCGTTTACCCGAGCACCCCCGCGCAACTCTTCCACCTGCTGCGGCGCCAGGTGAGACTCCCCTACCGCCGGCCGCTGGTGGTCTTCACCCCGAAAAGCCTGCTGCGCCTGCCGGCCTGCGTCAGTCCGTTGGCGGATCTCGCCGGAGGCCGCTTCATGCCGGTCATTGCCGACCCCGAACCGCAGCCGCAGGTCCACACCCTGCTGCTCTGCACCGGCAAGCTCTACTATGAACTGGCCGAACGGCGCCGTCTGGCCGACCTGGCCGGCTTCGCCCTCTGGCGCATCGAACAGCTCTACCCGCTGCGCCTCGATGCTCTGGCGGCAGCCCTGTCCGCCTGGCCGCCGCTGACCCGCATCGCCTGGGTCCAGGAGGAACCTGAGAACATGGGGGCCTGGCCGTTCCTTCGTCCGCACCTGGCCAGCCTGTTCGGCCGTGAGCCGGAGTACGTCGGCCGACCGCCGATGGCCGCCAACGCGGCCGGCTCCCACCGGCGCCACGGCAAGGAACAGGCGCGGATCGTCGACACGGCGTTCGGGGTGAGTTGATACAAAACCTTTTTGACGCGGAGACGCAGAGACGCGGAGAAAACCCAGGAGAATAAGGTGTTTGCCTTTCTCTGTGCCTCCGCGCCTCTGCATCAAAATGATGTTGCAGTCAGCCTTCAGGATACGGGTGAAACAATGGAGATTAGAATTCCCGCCGTCGGTGAATCGATTCACGAAGCGCTGCTGGCCGCCTGGCGCGTCGCCGACGGCGCCGCGGTCCGCCAGGGCGAAGTGCTCTGCGACCTGGAGACTGACAAGGTCAATGTCGAGCTGACCGCCGAAATCTCCGGCACCGTGCAAATTGCCGTGTCGGCGGGGCAGACCCTGCCGGTCGGCGCGGTCATCGGCGCCATCGTTCCCGGCGAGGGTGGCGGTGCGCCACCCGCCGCCGCACCGGCCAAGACGCCGTCAAAACCGGCCCCGCAACCCGCCGGCGCGGCCCCGGTCAACCCCGGCGCCGCCAAGCTGGCCCGGGACCAGGGGGTCGATCCGGCGGCCATTGCCGGCAGCGGTCGCGGCGGACGGGTCACCGTCGAGGACGTGCTGGCGACGGCCCCTGCCGCCCCGGTGACAGCGGACGGTAGCGCGGAGCCGGCAGTGCCGGCGGCCGCTCCGCCGCCGGCTCCGCAGGTGACAGCGGACGGCCGGCCGGTGACCCGCGAAGCCATGTCGCCGCTGCGCCAGCGCATCGCCGCGCGGCTGCTCGCCGCCCGCCAGCAGACCGCCATGCTGACCACCTTCAACGAGGCGGACCTGGCTACCCTCAAGACCCTGCGCGCCCGCCACCAGGAGCAGTTCACCAGAAAGCATGGCGTCAAGCTCGGCCTGATGTCGTTCTTCGTCAAGGCCACCGTCGAGGCCCTCAAGGAATATCCCGCCGTCAACGCGCGCATCGACGGCAGCGACATCGTCTATCACCACTACTACGACATCGGCATCGCCGTCGGTACCGAACGC
>JBFYXI010000036.1:0-4474 GCA_041310635.1 Desulfuromonadaceae bacterium
GCTGATCCGTGCTCGCGACTCGGGCGGCCTCCGGGCGGGACGTCGTTTCGCCGGGCATTTCGGCGTCAATCGTCAGCAGCCGGTAAACACTCTCGCTGCGCTCCGGATGGGCTACCAGGGGGATGTAACCCTGCACCACGATCAGTTCGAGCATGGCGGCGACCACTTCCGGGCGCACCTGCGGCGGCGCTTCGCATAGAACCAGACGGCTCTCTCCCAAAGGGAGCAGGTTGGCGGCAAAACTCTCGAAGCAGCCGTCGAGGTAATATTCCATGCCGGGCTGCAATATCAGCGGGATGCCGGCGCCGTCCAGAATCCGCTGCAGGTGTTGCACCGCTTCGCGCACTTCGACCGGCGAAGTCTCGTGCTGTCCCTTCACGCAGTGAGGGGTGCAGCAAACCTCGCTGAACCCGAAGTCGGCGAGAGCCCTGGCCATGGCCAGGGCCTCGGCAAGGTCGGTCGCGCCGTCGTCCAGACCGGGAAGCAGATGGCAGTGGTAATCGACCATAATCAGACAATGACGGCGCAATGAGCGGTTCAGCCGTTGAGGAAACCCCAGGCCTTGTCGAGCCAGCGGCGCCAGGTCGGCGCCGGCGGCAGCGGCTCGTTGCGCCGGTAGTAACCCTGGTAGTATTTCCCCTCGTAATAGCTGTAGGCCCCGTAGTAGCGCGCGCCCTTGCCGGTCTTGTCGTTGAGGACCACCCCGGCGGGGGCGGCTTCGTGACTCTGCAGGGATTGCAGTGCCCGCACCGCCAGACGTTCGGGAATGCGGCACGACTCGAGGACCAGCACATTGAGGTCGGCGTGGGAGACCAGCACTAGGGCGTCGGCCACCGGCAACAGCGGCGGCACGTCGAGAACGACGTAATCGTAGCGCTGGTGGGCCTTGGCCAGGAAGGTGCGCATCGCCTCCGAGTTGAGCAGTTGGGTCGGATGGGGCGGTTCCCTTCCGGCAGCGATGAAGTCGAGCCCCAGGTCCTCGATCCGGCGCAGCACCTGCATGCGGCCGTCAATCAGCATGTCGGTCAGGCCCGGGGCTTCCGCCTGCCGGAGAATGGCGTGCTGCGACGGGCGCCGCAGATCGCAGTCGAGCAGCAGCACCTTGGCATCGGTCTGCGCCAGGCTGACCGCCAGATTGCAGGCGATGGTCGACTTGCCTTCCTCGGGGAGACAGCTGGTCACCAGAATCGTCTTGTGCTTCTGGTTGGTGATGATGAACAGCAGGTTGGTGCGCAGGGCCAGGAAGGCCTCGGTGGCGGCGGTGTGCGGGGCCTGATGGGTGACCAGGCGCTGGGGTTTGCCGCTTTGGTCAACGGGGATGCGCGGGATGGTGCCGAGCACCGGCAGACCGAGCTTGTCCTGGACATCCTCCTCGTCTTTGATGGTGCGGTCCAGATAGTCGAGGAAAAACGCCAGGCCGATGCCGCCGAACGCACCAAGCAGAAGGCCGAGCAGCAGGTTTTTCTTGGTGTTCGGCTTGATCGGCGTCTCCGGTTGCTGCGCGCGGTTGACGATCTCGACGTTGCTCGAGGTAGCCGCTTCGCGGATCCGGGTCTCCTGCTGGCGCTGCAGCAGGTAGCTGTAGAGTTCGGCATTGACCTGATTGGCCCGGGTCAGCCGCACCAACTCCAGTTCGTCCTCCGGCACTTTGGCCAACTGCTGGGTGCTCAACCCCACCCGTTGATCGATCTCCCAGATCTGCCGGTCGATGCCGCGCACCGCCCCGCGGGCCAGTTCGGCCAGACCGTCACTGGTCTGCCTGAGCTGAGCGTCGAGCTCGATCACGGCGGGATGTTCGGTCGTAAACTTGCGCAGCAGGGCGTTGCGCTTGGCCCGCAGATCGAGTACCTCGCCGATCAGTTCGGGCATGCCGGCGATATCCTGCACCGCGGTGAAATCTGCCGCCCCACGCTTCAGATCGGACACGAAAGCAGCAATGCGCTGCCGGCGCAACTGCAGGTCGGCGCGCTGCTTCTCCAGTTCGACGGCCGATTCGACCAGGGTCTTGCCTTCGGTGCTGAGCCGTTCGAGCCCGGTGCGGATCTTGAATTCCTGCAGCGCCTGTTCGGAGCGATCCAGCTGGCTGCCAACCGATCGGAGCTGTTCGGCAATGAAACCGAGGGTCGCCGTGGCTTCCTGGGTCTTGCTCTTGCGGTTGTAGTCGAAGTAGGCATCGGCCAGGACATTGGCGACGTCGCGGGCGATCAACGGGTCGGTATGCTGCACGGTCAGCTGCAGCATGCTGGTGCCTTCCCCCAACTCCCTGGCCTGGCGTACCGCAGCGAGCATCGCCCGGGCCGCCGGCAGATCGGGGCGCTGCAGGGCAAGCCGCTGCCCGGCCCTGCCGGAATAGAGCGTGATCTGGCCCGCGGCCTGGGCTGTCGCAAAAGGCTGGCCGGAGGCTCCCTCGGCCAGCACGGCGCCATTGGCCGCCAGCAATCGGAAGCTTGCGCTTGAGGTCAGTTCGAGCTGCGGTGCGACCACCCCCTCCGCCAGGCGGAGTTCATTCACCTGCAGATCGACCCCCTTGAGCCGGCCCGCCGGGCGCCACTGCCCGGCCAGGCGGGCGATCGCCTCTTCCGCCACCTCGTTGGAGAGCAGCACTTGGATTTCCGAATCGATACTGAAAAACCGTTCACGCGGTTTATCCAGGATTTCCGAAGAGGCTTCGGGTTTGGCGCCGACACGCATGACCACGGCGGCCTGGTAGATCGGCACCTGCAACAGGGTATAAACCGCCGTGCCGAGAAAAATGACGAGGGCAACCAGCACAACCACCCGCCAGCGCCGCTGCAGCACGGACAGGTAGTCGAGGAGATGAACATCCCTTTCGAATTGGACCGGCAGATGCTTCGCGTTATCCATGCATGCCCCTTACGGCATCGGCCTGGCGGACCCGGTCGGACATGGCGGGCACGCCTGAAATCTCCCTAATTCCACAGTATAGCAAATGCCTGCGTGCCATATCAAACAGATCATACAGCCATCTTCTGGCGGACAAACCCTCACAACCAGGCGCCGACCTGAACGTCCACGCAAAACGGGAGCCACCCGGACCTTTGCCAGGTGGCTCCCGTATATCACGCGTCTGCCGATTGCACGGGCCGTTAGTCAGTCATCTTCGAGAGCGTCGGCCCAGAGGAACGGCTGGACGATGGCGCCGATCAGCTGGGCGGTTGGGAGCAACTCGGAGATGACTTCGTTCCAGCCGCCGAGCGGCGTCTTCGGCACATAGACGATGTCGCCGTCCTGCAACGGCATCGGCATGGAGCGGCCGTCCATCATCTGCGCCAGGTCGATCACCATCAACTGGCCGCGGGTCGGCGACAGGGTGCGGATCAGGCGAATCTTTTCGTGGTCGTAGGGTTTGCCGTTCAACCCGGCGCTGCTCAGGGCCTGGATCAGGTTGAGGCGGCCGCTAGTCATCGGCACGGGGCCTGGACTGGCCACCGCGCCGAGGATATAGACCTTCTGATCCTCGCTGTCCGGAACGTAGACCGTATCCCCCGGCCGAAGCGTGATGTTCTGGCGGTGGTCGTTGTGATGGAGCAGTTGGTAGATATCGACCGGCACCACCTGCTTGTCGCGGATCACCCGCGCCCCGCGCAGGTTGGCCTTCTGGTCCAGGCCGCCGCCGAGGGCCACTCCGTGGAGCAGGGAGGTTGAGCGGTCGAGGTAGTAGAGACCGGGCCTGGCAAACTTGCCGAGCAGGTAGAGCGGCTGGGACTTGAACTGCAGGATCTCCACCGACACCACCGGCTGGCGGATGTAGGTACTGAAGACGCCGATCAGTTTCTGCTGGACCTGCTCCACCGACAGACCGGCCACCTCGACGCCGCCGACCAGCGGCAGCAGCACCTTGCCGCTGGCGTAAACACGGAAACCCCAGATTTGCCGGTTTCCTTGAATTTCGGTGCTACCGACGTCAATGGCGTTACCGCGCTCCACCAGGCCGGCGACCTCGATGGAGAGGACGTCGCCGGGGCCGACCCGGTAGTCGAAAAATTCAGCGGGCTCGAGCGGAGCGGGAGGCACCGAGACTTCCTGCAGTTCGACAATCGCCGGGCTCTGGTCGACAATATCGATCATCGTCCCCGTCGGAAAAACCTCGTAGCGGGAGCAACCGCCGAGAACCGCCGGTAGCAAGACTGCCAGCACCATCCGGAGAATGGTCTTCGACATCTTCCTGCCTCCTTGACCCTGCCATAAAGGCAGGACAAGCATCTGTAACCGATTTAGTTTTACCTGTTCGTGCAATTACAGAAGGTTACTTTTGAAGTTGATATCATATGACATAAAATTATGTCAAATTAAAATAAATGTCATGTCACGGCCGGCGCGGCACCGGCGACGCAACCTCACCCGGAACCTTTTGCCCGGGCCTTCCTTCAGGATACAGCGGGACTGTTGTCGGGATTGGTGGGAGGTTTGCGGAAGTATTTGACCACGCTGCCGATCGGCCCTGAGGACACGT
>JBFYXI010000039.1:0-2681 GCA_041310635.1 Desulfuromonadaceae bacterium
CGAAGAGCCGGGTGCTGCGGCACTCGCACTGCAAGCCGAGAACGACCTCAACCGCATCATCCTCGATGACGCCTCCCAGGCGCAGAACCCCGACCCGATCCTCTTCGCCCGCGGGGGGCTGGCCTTGTCGGCCGACAACACCCTGCGCGGCGGTGACACGGCAACCGACGTCGTCGGGGTGATGACCTATACCTGGGCCGGCAGCGCGGCGAGCCCCAACGCCTATCGTGTTCGCCCGATCAATGCGCTCGGTGGCGCCGCCTACTTCGATCCAACCAACCCTCGCCCGGTCGACGCCCCCGAGGTCGGGGGGACGATCCGGGTGGCGGGCATGAGTCTCCTGAACTACTTCAACACCTTTGACGGGCTACCCGACACAGTGGACAACTGCACCCTGGGGGTAGGCGGGGCGCCCACCGATTGTCGCGGTGCGGACACCGAGGCCGAGTTTGACCGCCAGTGGCCCAAGACCGTCGCCGCGATCCTCGCCATGGATCCGGACGTGCTCGGCTTCACCGAGATGGAGAACGACGGGTACGGTGCCTTTAGTGCGATCCAGCTCCTGGTCGAGCAGCTCAATGACGCGACCGCGGCCGGAACCTACGCCTTCATCGACGCCGACGCAGAGGGTCAGATCAATGCGCTCGGCACCGATGCCATCAAGGTGGGGCTGATCTACAAGCCGGGAACCGTCACCCCCATCGGCGAGACCGCCGCGCTCAACAGTGTTGACTTCGTCAAGGCCGGTGACTCGGGAGCCCGCAATCGGCCCTCGCTGGCCCAGGCCTTCAAAGAAAATGCGAGCGAGGGTCGTTTTCTCGTTGTCGTAAATCACCTCAAGAGCAAGGGCAGTGCCTGCGATGTCTCCGATGCGGGGGATGGACAAGGCAACTGCAATACGGTGAGAGTCAATGCGGTTGTGGCACTCGCCAATTGGCTCGACACCGACCCCACCGGTACGGGCGCAAACGAGGTACTTTTGATCGGGGACTTCAACGCCTATGCCATGGAGGATCCAATCGCCGCGCTCGAAGACGCGGACTTCACCAACCTCATCGACCAGTTCCTCGGCACCGATGCCTACAACTACGTGTTCGACGGGCAGTGGGGCTATCTCGACCAGGCGCTGGGCTCAGCGGATCTTCTGCCGCACATCACCGGGGTGGGCACCTACCCCATCAATGCCGACGAGCCCTCGGTGCTCGATTACAACACCGACTTCAAGTCGGCTGGCCAGATCGACTCGCTCTACGCTCCGGATGAATTCCGCGGCTCCGACCATGACCCGGTCGTCGTCGGCATCACCCCCTGCGAGGGAATTCCCCCCACCCTCCAGGTGTCGGTCACGCCTAGCGTTCTGTGGCCGGCCAACCATAACTATGTGGATGTGACGGCGGTGGTGACTGCCTCCGACAACCAGGACCCGAACCCCACCGTTACCCTGGTCGCCGTGACCTCGAACGAGCCGGACAACGGCGCGGATGACGGCGATACCGTCAACGACATCGTCCTTGTCGACGACTATCACTTCAAGCTGCGCGCCGAGCGGTCAGGAAGCGGGACAGGCCGTATTTATAGCATCACCTATCAGGCGACGAATGCCTGCGGCAATACCACGACCCAATCGGCCAGGGTCTCGGTTCCCCTCAGCAAGAAGGGCAAGAAGAAATAGGCCCTTCGCTAAAATAATGAGGGGCGGAGCGATCCGCCCCTTTTGCATGGGTCCATGACCCGATAGGTGCGTCGTCAAGGAGGCGGCGCACTGCCGGGGTCTTCGGCACCGCACTGCCATGTTGCCCATCACCTGGTGGTGATCTGGGTGATCCTCGCGTTGTGGACGTTCAGATGACAACTTGCCGGCTGGCTGGGGCTGGTACTTGCAACAACCCCTGCCGAAGCCAGGCCCTTGATCGGCCGCGGGCGCTTTCTGCTGTGCTTTCTGCTGTTCACCCGAAAGCCCGGCCTTTGTTTGTAGAGTGCACCAACCCGCCATTACGGGAAAGAAAGCGAGCCGTTGGAAACAATCGGCCCCGGCGAACATCCTGTGCACCAAGCTGCCATTATGGGAAAGAAATCGAGGATCGGCCGCCGGGCTGATTGCCTGCCATCCCGGATGCACCAAGCTCTCATTACGGGAAAGAAAGCGAGCGAAGACAAGGGCGAAACCAGCGAAGAATCCGGGTGCACCAAGCTGCCATTACGGGAAAGAAAGTGAGCCCCCGGTGGTCGATGACCAGCGGGGGCTCAAACGCTTACAAGGCGCCAGGGAGAAAGATCCGTTCTGGATCAGGGCACATCCACCCGGACGATGGTCGGGTTCGGCATCCCGGACGCGCCGCCATAGGCGACGGAGCCGAGGTACTTGGTCGCCGACACGAGACCATTGAAGGTTAGATCGATCGTGCCGGGGTCACCGATCGTGGCCGCCGCCGGTGCGCTGACCGTCATGTTGCCGGCCTCGGTTAAGCCCAGCAGCCAGGTGTGCAGCTTGAACGGGCTCGTACCGACCACGCCATACCCCTGGACCACAACCGTATAGTTGCCCGCAGCTGGGTTGAGCAGGTTGACCTGTTCCGCGGAGGTGCCGGAGCTGCTACCGCCCACAAGGGTCCCACCGCTATTGAAGACGCAGAGGTCGATGTCTGCGCCCGGTGTCACGTCGGCATCGAACAGCGCGAAGC
>JBFYXI010000040.1:0-4951 GCA_041310635.1 Desulfuromonadaceae bacterium
TGGTCAACGCCCCGCTGCTGATGTGCGACGGCCTGCGCGGCCACTCCTCGCGCCGCGTGGCGATCCCCGGCGAGATCCTGCAGACGGCCGACATCGGCCTGGAAATTCTCGAAGCCGACACGCTGGTGGTGCTCAGCCACTTCAAGTGCCATGAATTGACCGGCTTCGGCGGCGCCCTCAAGAATCTGGGGATGGGCTGCTCGAGCCGTGCCGGCAAGCTGGAACAGCACTCCACGGTGGCGCCCCAGGTCAGCGAAGAGCACTGCACAGCATGCGGTGCCTGCCTGAAGGCCTGCGCCCACGGCGCCATCGACTTCGCCAGCGGCAAGGCGCGCATCGACTGCCGGCGCTGCACCGGCTGCGGGCGCTGCATCACCCTTTGCGAGCCCCGGGCCATCCGCATCCAGTGGAACGAGCAGGCCCCGCTGGTGATGAAGAAGATGGCGGAGTATGCCCTCGGCGCGGTCAGCGGCAAGGCCGGCAAGCTGCTGTTCGTCAACTTCGTCACCCAGGTGTCGCCGGCCTGCGACTGCTACGGCTTTTCCGATGCGCCGATCGTCCCCGACCTCGGCATCCTCGCCAGCACCGACCCGGTGGCTCTCGATCAAGCCTGCGCCGACCTGGTCATCGCTGCCCGCGGCCTGCCGGATACCGCCATGACTCACGGCCACCAACCGGGCGGCGACAAGTTCCGCGGCGTCCATCCCGAGATCGACTGGGAAGTCACCCTGGCCCACGCCGAGAAGCTCGGACTGGGACAGCGGGCCTACCAACTGGCGCGGCTCGCCCCGCACGGGGACCACTGGTAGGACTCTCACCATGATCGTCGGCGTTCCCAGGGAGATCAAGCTTCAGGAACACCGCGTCGGGATGACTCCGGCCGGGGTGCGCACCCTGGTCGAGGACGGCCACCGGGTTCTGGTGGAAGGGGGTGCCGGTCTCGGCAGCGGGCTCGGCGATGCCGCCTACGCTCAGGCCGGCGCTGCCCTGGTGGAGGATCCTGCCGAGCTCTATGCGGCCGCCCAGCTGGTGGTCAAGGTCAAGGAACCGCTTCCCCAGGAATATCCGCTGCTGCGCACCGGCCAACTGCTCTTCACCTACCTGCACCTGGCGCCGGAACCAGCCCTGACCGAAGCGCTGCTGGCCAGCGGCTGTACGGCGATCGCCTACGAGACGGTCACCGCTGCCGACGGCAGCCTGCCGCTGCTGACGCCGATGAGCGAGATCGCCGGGCGGATGGCGCCGCAGGTCGGCGCGCACTGGCTGCAGAAGGAACAGGGGGGGAAAGGGGTGCTGCTCGCCGGCGCGCCGGGGGTGCTCCCGGGGCGGGTGGTGATCCTCGGCGCCGGCACGGTCGGCAGCAATGCCCTGCGCATCGCCGTCGGCATGGGCGCCGACGTCACCGTGCTCGACATCGATCCGGCACGGCTGGCGCTGCTGGACGACCGCTATGGCAACCGCATCCACACCCTGGCCGCCAACAGCCAGAGCATCGAGGAGGAAGTGCCGCACGCCGACCTGCTGATCGGCGCGGTGCTGGTCGCCGGTGCCCGCGCGCCGCGGCTGGTGCCGCGCGCGCTGGTGGCGCGGATGGAGCCGGGGAGCGTGATCGTCGATGTGGCCGTCGACCAGGGAGGGTGCGTCGCCACCATTCATCCGACCACCCATGCCGACCCGGTCTATCGGAGCGAAGGGGTGCTCCACTACGGGGTGGCCAACATGCCCGGCGCGGTCAGCCGCACCAGCACCCATGCCCTGACCAACCGTACCCTCCCCTACGTCCGGCGCCTGGCAGCGGAGGGTTTTACGGCCTGCCGGGACCACCCGGAACTGCGCTCCGGCGTCAACATCCATGCCGGCACCGTCACCCACCCGAGCGTAGCCGCCGCCCTCGGCCGCCCTTGCCGGCCACTGGCGGAGTAGCCGGTCTTACCGTGCCAATCATCGCATCGATTTCGACGCGGCTGCCGCAACCCCGGACCTCGTGAACGCCCTGCTCAGCTACCAGCTTCTCATTCCCCTCGCCCTGCTCCTCGGTCTGGCGCCATTCTATCCACAGCCGCACCTGCTGGAAAAGCTCGGCATGCTCATGGACGGCACGCTGCACAAGCCGATCGACATGTTCGATCTGGCCTGGCACGCCTGGCCCGGCGGGCTGCTGGCTTACCGGATCTTCAGGGACCTTGGCCATCGGCCCCGATGACCGCGACTGCGGCAGCGCCACCCGTCATTGCTGACAAGTTTTATCGTCTTTTAACCGCCTGAACTGTCGTCTTTTTTCCACAGGAGTGCCGGTCAGACCACACCTTTTCCCAGAACAGCGTTATCTCCTGAAGTGTAACCAGCAGGAATCATTCCGCGGACATAATTCCTCAAGAGACAACCACCGCTAGGCATGGTCCTTGCTAAATTCAGTTGCTAACGACTGATGCCCTACGGCACACGGCAACACCAACACCCAGAGGAATCCCCATGACTTTCGTCAAACGAACCGTCCTCCTGCTCGCTCTGTTCGGATTGACCGCTTCCCCGGTTTGCGCCGATGAGCTGTTCTCATTCAAAGCCGCCTACCAGAAACTGAACCCGGACGGTGATTTTGCCGTGTCAACCGACAGCCTCACCGGTACCAGCGTGGACATGGACGATGATCTGGGTTTCGACGACAGCGAAGACTACTACATGGAGGCGGCACTGCAACTCGGATCGCTCCGCCTGTTTGCCGCCTATCAGCCGATCAACTTCTCCGGTGACGGCATCCTGGCCGAGACTATCGACTTCAACGGGGAGACCTTTGTGACCGGCAGCCATGTCGAAAGCGATATCGACATCGATATTTACGAGGCCGGCCTCGCCTGGTATCTGGTCAATGTCGACGACCTGCCGGTTCGCGTGCAACTCGGCCCGGAAGTTGCGGTCAAGTATGTCGATGCGCAGATCGACATGACCGAAACCGGCACCGGCTTGAGCGAGTCGGAATCGGTCAGGGCCCCCCTGCCCACGGTCGGGCTGCGCGGACGGGTTGCCGTTGCTGATCTGCTCGGCGTGGTTGGCCGGGTCGGCTACATGGAGTATTCAGACAACAGCTTCCTCGACGTCGATGCTCAGGTCGAATTTTCCCCTCTGCCGATGGTCGGCGTTTTTGCCGGCTACCGCTATCTCGACATCGATATTGACGAAGACGGTGTCGCGATCGATGCCAGCTTTGACGGTCCCTACGTCGGTGCCCTGATCCGCTTCTGATCCGGGATCCCCTTACCCCCCCGCGCGGTTTCAACGAGCAACCCTGGCGCTACGCCAGGCCCAATACCGTATCAAGCGGGTAGCGGGCGATGCGGCAGCGATCAGTCACCCCCCCGGAGCGCCAGCCAGACCCCGCTACCGCCGGGCTCCGGGCCAGGCAAAGCGCAGCAGGGCCAACTGCGTCTTGGCATCGCCGATCTCCCCGCGGAACAGGAGTTCCAGAGCCGCGGCCAGCGGCATGACCACCGGCTCGATGACCTCGTCCGGTTCAGGCGCCAGGGGCACCGGACACAGATCGTGGGCGGCGAACAGAGTCACGTGTTCGTCGCAAAATCCGGCCGCGCTCCACAGGCCGCCCAGCGATTCCAGCCGTCCCGCCACATAACCGGCCTCTTCGGCCAGTTCCCGGTGCACACAATCCTCCGGCGTCTCCCCCGCTTCGAGCCGGCCGGCGGGGATCTCCCAAAGCATGCGCCCCAACGCCGGACGGTACTGGCGGATCAGCACGATCCGGCCATCGGCCAGAATCGGCAGCACCGCCGCCCCGCCCGGGTGGCGGATCACCTCGAAAACCCCTCGGCGGCCATTCGGGAGCAGGTGCGATTCTTCACCGACATCGAGGACGCGGCCGGCAAAGACCGTACGTCGCTGGCAGGGATCAGTCATGGTCACCTTCCCGGAAGGGTTCGGGGTTGCCGCCGCTGTTTGGTTTGCCAATCAGCGGCATGGGCATGAGAGAGAAGCCGGCGATACGCGAAATGCATTATAATAACCGTGTCTGCTTGCCGCAGGGGAACTTCAATGGCCGAGTTCACGCACTCCCCCGGGGGAAACCGCCGCCTTCTCGCCATCGGCGATATTCACGGATGCCTGGAACCATTGCGCGCGTTGCTGGCCAGAGTGGCACCGGCCCCTGACGACCAGTTGGTCTTCCTCGGCGACTACGTCGACCGTGGGCCGGACAGCGCCGGAGTGATCGAGGAACTGCTCGCCCTGCGCCTGCAGTTGCCGCACACCGTCTTCCTGCGCGGCAATCACGAGCAGATGCTGCTCGAGGTCCTGGCCGGGCACGATCCGTTAACCTTCCTGTTCAACGGTGGCGACCAGACCATCGCCAGCTACCGGGCTCGGGGCGGCTGGCCGCCGCCCGCGTCCCATGTGAATTTCCTCAACACCCTGCCGACCCGCTACGAAACCGCGGGGTTCGTCTTCGTCCATGCCGGCCTCCGCCCGGGTGTCGCCGTGGCGCACCAGAGCCCCGACGACCTGCTGTGGATCCGTCAGGAGTTTCTCCAGTCAACTGAAGACTGGGGAAAAACCGTGGTCTTCGGCCACACCCCCCGCGAGACCGTGTGGATGAGCAAGACGCGCATCGGCCTCGATACCGGCTGCGTCTACGGCGGCTGCCTGACCTGCTGCGACGTCCTGACCGGACGCTGCTGGCAGTCAGCCTGCTGAACAGCCGCGCCGGCGGCGTTTTACAGCAACCCGCGGCTGCTCAAGCGGCCGGCCGCGCCTTGCGCAGCAGGTCGCCGGCCCGGGCTCCGGCGGGAAGCTGCAGGCGCACCCGCGCGTTCGGCTGGACAACCGCCAGCGGCTCCCCTTCCTCACTGCAGGCCCGCTCCAGACGGAACACCGCTTGACGCATCCCCGGCCCAATCAGTTCGATTTCGTCGCCGACCGCGAAACGGTTGCGCCCTTCCACCAGCCA
>JBFYXI010000256.1:0-7722 GCA_041310635.1 Desulfuromonadaceae bacterium
CGACGTCGCCGACTACCTGGTGCGCAAGGGGCTGCCGTTCCGCCAGGCCCACGAGGTGGTCGGCAAGACCGTGCGCTACTGCATCGAAGCCGGCAAGGACCTCCCTGACCTGACCCTGGAGGAATTCCGCCAGTTCTCGCAGAAGATCGAGTCCGACATCTTTGCCGCAGTCACCCTCGAGGCCTCGGTGAACGCCCGCCAGGCGACCGGCGGCACCGCGCGCGCCGCCGTGGCGAGAGAGATCGCCAGGGCCCGCCAGTCCCTCGGCCAGCCATGATCAACGGGAGCCAGGAATGATCGCTTTGCTTGCACGCCTCAATTTTCAGCCCACACGGCTCACCCTGCTGCTGGCACTGCTGCTGGGCATCGCAGCCCTGGCCGCCTGCGGCAAGAAGGGGCCGGTGCGCCCCCGGCTCGCCGTGCTGCCAGCCGCCCCGACGGAGGCTTACATCGCCCAGCAGGGAGACGATTTCCAGCTTTCCTGGCGGATTCCCGAAATGAACCAGGACGGCACCCCGGCGGAAGATCTGCGTGGCTTCAAAATCTATCGTCTGATCTACCTCGCCGCGGACGGCTGTCCGACCTGCCGTGACCCCGAGGAAATGGTGGCCGCCATCGATCTGATCCGCCCCGAGCCGGCGGTACGCCTCGGCAAACGCATCTACTGGCGTGACCCGGCGGTTGCCCCCGGCACCGGACATGCCTACCTGGTCGTCCCGGTCACCATCGGTGGTCAGGAGGGTGCCGGCATCGGCATTTACCGGCCATGGGAGGTGCCGCCGCCCCCCCCGCTCGAACTGCGCGCCATAGCCGACACCGCCCAGGTGCTCCTGAACTGGAATCCGCCACCGGTATTGCCCGATGGACAGGAGTTGCTCGGCTACAACCTTTATCGCCGCGCGGCCGGGGAGCCGTTCCCGCCGATCGCCCTCAATGCGGCACCGCTGAGCGAAACCCGGCTGAGTGACTTCGCCGCGCCCCCCGGGCGGGAAGTCGGCTACCGCCTCACCACGGTGGTGCGCAGCGGCGACCAGGTCCTGGAGAGCGTGCCGTCGTCCGAGGTCACGGCGACCCCGGCGGGCGCCCGGTGATACGCCTTTACAATGCCCGGCCGCTGTGCTACGTAGAAAAACTCGCAGCCGGGCGCAACTGCCCGTTATGCAACAGTCATCCCGCGGTTTTTTGAGGAGGAAAAGCCCATGTTTCGTGGTTCGATGGTCGCGATCGTCACGCCGTTCGACAACCAGGGGAAGTTCGATGAGGAGACTTATCGCCAGCTGATCGAGTTCCAGCTCGAAAACGGCACCGACGTCATCGTGCCGTGCGGCACCACCGGCGAATCCGCCACCCTCGACTTCGACGAGCACGACCGGGTCATCCAGGTGTGCATCGAGCAGGTCAACAAGCGCGTGCCGGTGCTGGCCGGAACCGGCGCAAACAGCACCCAGGAGGCGATCGAGCTGTCGCTGGATGCCAGGAAGATGGGCGCCGACGGCCTGCTGCTGGTCTGCCCCTACTACAACAAACCCTCCCAGGAGGGGATCTACCAGCACTACAAGAAGCTGGCCGCGACCGTCGCCCTGCCGCAGGTGCTCTACAACGTGCCGGGGCGCACCGGGGTCAACATGACCGCCGAAACCACCGCGCGACTGGCCGAGATCCCCAACATCGTCGCCATCAAGGAAGCCTCCGGCGACCTGACCCAGATCGGCCAGATCCTCGCCAAGGCCGGCGACCAGATCGATGTGATCTCCGGCGACGACTTCCTCACCTATCCGATGATGGCGATCGGTGCCACCGGGGTGATCTCGGTCTCGGCCAACGCCATCCCCGGACAGGTCAAGGCCATGGTCGAGGCCGCCGCCCGCGGCGACCATGCCACGGCCCGCAAGCTGCATCTGCACCTGCTCGACTTCCACAACGCCATGTTCATCGAGGCCAATCCGGTACCGGTCAAGACCACCCTCGGCCTGATGGGGAAACTCAACCCGACCGTGCGCCTGCCGCTGGTCTCGCTAATGCCGGCCAACCTGGAGAAGCTCAAGGAAATCCTGGAGCGGTATCAGTTGATTTAAAGGTGAATTCAGAATTCAGGATTCAGGAGCCTTCGGACCAGGCGAATTGATTTTGGCCATAGGTTTCTTCTGAATCCTGTATCCTTGAATTCTGTATCCCAGGAGTTTGCACATGATCAAAGTCGCCGTGACCGGCGCTGCCGGACGGATGGGGCAGCGCATCATCTGCCTGACTCATGAAGCCGACGGTTTGACCGTTTCCGCCGCCGTCGAGCGCCCACTGCACAAGGTGGTCGGCAAAGATGCCGGTGTGGTCGCCGGTTGCGGACAGCTCGACGTGGCGATCACCGACAGCCTGAAACGAGCCATGCAGCACAGCGATGTGCTGATCGACTTCACCTTTCCCGAGGTGACCATGGAAAACGCCGCGGTCTGCGCGCGGCTCGGCAAACGCATGGTCATCGGCTCCACCGGCTTCTCCGCGGAACAGCGTCATGCCCTGGCCGAGTTCGCCCGGGCGATCCCGATTGTCTGCGCACCGAACATGAGCGTCGGCGTCAACGTCTGCTTCAAGGTGCTCAAGGAGATCGCCAGCACGCTGGGCGACGGCTTCGATGTCGAGATCGTCGAACTTCACCACAACAAGAAAAAAGACGCCCCCAGCGGCACGGCGGTGCGCATGGGCGAGGTGGTCGCCTCGGCCCTCGGCCGCGACTATCATGCCGTCGCCAACTGCCATCGCGAGGGGTTCACCGGCGAGCGCACCCGGGAGGAGATCGGCATGCAGACGGTGCGCGGCGGCGATATCGTCGGCGAGCACACGGTCTACTTCATCGGCATGGGGGAACGCATCGAGCTGACCCACCGGGCCATGAGCCGCGACATGTTCGCAAGAGGCGCCGTGCGGGCGGCGGCGTGGTTGGCCAATCAAAAGCCCGGCTTGTACGACATGCAGGATGTGCTGGGTTTGAATTGATGACGTGGACAAGGGGCGCAATTCATTGCGCCCGCTTCAGCGCGTAACAACGAACATCAGGGCGCGATAAATCGCGCCCCTACATTTAAGAATTCTGGAGGATTTTTTGTGGCCCGTATCAACGACAACTATCTCAAACTCAAAGCCGGCTACCTCTTCCCCGAAATCGGCCGGCGGGTGCGCGCTTTCGCCGCGGCGAACCCGTCCGCCAAGGTCATCCGCCTCGGCATCGGCGACGTCACCCGGCCGCTGGCCCCGGCGGTGCTCAAGGCCTTCCACGAGGCGGTGGACGATCTGGCCACCACCGACCGCTTCGCCGGCTATGGCCCGGAGCAGGGGTACGACTGGCTGATCGACGCGGTCATCGCGAAGAGCTACCAGCCCCTCGGCGTGTCGCTGAAGACCGAGGAGATGTTCATCTCCGACGGCTCCAAGTGCGACTGCGCCAACATCCTCGACATCTTCGCCATCGACAACGTGGTGGCGATCGGCGACCCGGTCTACCCGGTGTACAACGACACCAACGTGATGATCGGCCGCACCGGCGAGGCCGACGAAAAGGGCTACTACGGCGGTGTGGTCTACCTGCCCTGCACCGAGGCCAATCACTTCATCCCCGAGCTGCCCAAGCAAAAAGTGGACATTATTTACCTGTGCTTCCCCAACAACCCGACCGGCGGGGTGGCGAGCAAGGCGGAGTTGAAGAAGTGGGTCGACTACGCCAACCAAAACGATGCGGTGATCTTCTTCGACGCCGCCTACGAGGCGTTCATCACCAACCCGGAGATCCCCCACTCGATCTACGAGATCGACGGAGCGAAACAGTGCGCCATCGAGTTTCGCTCCTTCTCGAAGACCGCCGGCTTCACCGGCGTGCGCTGCGGGCTGGTGGTGGTTCCCGAGGAGGTGATGGGGACCACGGCGACCGGCGAGAAGTACTCCTTCAACAAGCTCTGGCTGCGCCGCACCACCACCAAGTTCAACGGTGCCTCCTACCCGGTGCAGAAAGCCGCCGCGGCGGTCTACTCCGACGAGGGCTGGGCACAGACCAAAGAGATCATCGACTACTACATGGACAACGCCCGCATCATCCGCGAAGGGCTCACAACCGCCGGCATCACCTGCTACGGCGGGGTCGACGCCCCCTACATCTGGCTGAAGACGCCGGGCGGTCTGACCTCCTGGGACTTCTTCGACAAGCTGCTGAACGAGTGCCATGTGGTCGGCACGCCCGGCTCCGGCTTCGGCCCATCCGGCGAAGGGTTCTTCCGTCTCTCGGCCTTCGGGCATAAGGAGAATGTAATCGAGGCGGTGGAGAGGATCAGGAGGAAGTGGGGGAAGTGAGATAACAAGGGCGGCCGCGAGGCCGCCCTTGTTGCTTGTCGACCGCAAGTTTTCCGTTGACGAACCTTTTTATTATGTTATTCTAAAACATATGTTTCTGGAGGTGCTATCTTGGGGGCAGTGCTCCTGTTCAGGGACAAAAAAATCAAGGGCGGTTTGATCATCGAACTGGTGGTCTGGGAACTCGACGCGCCCTTGACAGGATGCAATCACCGCTTCAAATACCGGCTCTTCTGCGGTAGTCAAGAGACCGGCGCGGGTCTGGTTCGTTACGACAACGAGCAGGGGAAGGGGGATCACCGGCACGTCGCGCAGCAAGAGGAGCCTTATAGATTCACCAGCCTCGAAGAGCTGATCAGCGATTTTGAACGAGACGTCAGGGAGGCTTTGCAGCCATGAAACGGAATATTAAGATCGGGATCAAGTCGGACGACGAATTCTTCGTCGAGGCACGGGACTTTGCCCGCAAGCTCGACAGCGGCTGGCGTCCGGACCGGCCGGTGGAGCGGCTCTATTTTGACGATCTGCCGACGCTGCTCAAGTACCTGACGCCGAAGCGCTTCGAGTTGCTCAACACCCTGCACGCAATTGGGCATGTCAGCATCAACGCGTTGGCGAAAAAGCTGCATCGGCAGTACCGCAACGTCTTTGACGACGTGAAGATTTTGGAGCGACTGGGGTTGGTGGAGAAGGACGAGGAGAATCGCTATTTCGTCCCATGGGATGAAATCGACGCGACCTTTCGGTTGGCGGCGTAAGGGAATTAATTAAACTACACCCTCACACGGGGCTTGCCGCCCCGCACCCCGCCCAAAATTTGGATCAAAGGGCGTTCCGCCGAGCGGCGCATGGCACTCTCGACCGATCGGCCGCTCCGTTTACCATTCCGGCCCAACCGGACACCGGCACAGCCTTCTCCACCGATTGGCGGGGCCCATCCACTTGGAGCCCCGCTGCATCCTGCCATTTTCAGCGGGTTTACCAAAAAAAACAGACAGCAGTCGGCTTAGGTTCGGTGGGTTGCCAGTAGCTTCAGCGGGTGCACCGCTGCACTACCGAACTACCGTCAGGTTGGTCGTTGACCGATGCGTCAGGCAACGCGGGACCAACATCAGGGCCCCGCGCCCCGTGGGAACGGCGGGGAAGATGTGCCGGCAATGCGGAGGAGCGAAGTCAAACCTTCGAGCATGCCATGCCCGCCGCAGGCGCAGGCGTTTTTGAGCCCGGGAGTGCCCCTGTTTGCACCGGTGGAAGGGTTCATATATTGTCTCCGAATTCGGAGGGTAACAGCTTTTCCCCGTCTGCATGCACCAGATGGAGTCTTCAACATCAAGGAGCCCGCATATGCCCGGCAGCAGAACCAAGGGGATGCTCGAAGCGGACATCAGCGAAGCCGTGATCCGTTTCGAAAAGGAATACATGGGCAGGGGTCCCCTCGAAGCACGGACCTACATCGTCGACGACATGGTGATTGTCCGTCTCAAGGGGGTGCTGACCAGCGCCGAGCGTCAACTGGCCCAGTCCGGCGCTCCCGGCAACGGCCGGGAACTGATCAAACAGATGCGCCATGCCCTGCTGGAGAAGGGCCGCCCCCTGCTGGAGGCGGTGATCCTTGATGTGCTGAAGGTGCCGGTACGCAGCCTCCACACCGACCTGAGCACCATCACCGGGGAGCGGGTCATCATCTTCTCCCTGGAATCCAGGCCAGAACTCCCTGCCGAAGAGGGTGGCAGCGATCGGGAGCGGCAATAATAGCTGTTGACATGGAAGCGTTTTTTTATTAGACAGGGCGGCAACTCGGCAGAGAGCCCGGAGTGTCCCAGCGACAGGCCGCTGGCTAGCTGCCCAGCATAGCCAAATCCTTAAGTTCATCGCGATCCGGCCCGAGGCCGGGTGGCGCTTCGGAAAGAGGACAGGTTTCCCCCCCGGGGAAGGCTTGTCCTCTTTTTTTATCGGCAACGAGTGCCCATGGAAGACTCCAGCAGCAATGCGGGCATCGTAGTGGCTGCCGATCTGCTGCTCGAAACCCCTCCGGATCTGCCCGAGTGGCAGGTCGTTCAGAACCGGTTGCGCCGGGCGGCGCACCGCTGGAATAAACATCATACAGCACAGGAGAAACACAGCCCATGAATGAACAAGGCAGTAAAAAGATTCTGGTCGGCATCCTCACCGGCAGCCCCAATGACGTGCCCAAGGTTGTCAAGGTGCGCGAAACCCTCGATGAACTGGGCATCCCCAGCGAAATCGTCATCGCCTCAGCCCACCGCACCCCCGACAAGGTTTTTGCCTATCTCGACCGGGCCCATGCCGAAGGGGTGGAAGTGCTCATCGGCTGCGCCGGGGTGGCTGCGCACCTCGCCGGCGTCATCGCCGGACACACCCGCCTCCCCGTGATCGGCCTTCCGCTGGGCAACGGCCCCCTCTCGGGCTGGGATAGCCTCCTGTCCACGGTGCAGATGCCTCCGGGGGTGCCCGTGGCCACCGTGGCCATCGACGGCGCCCGCAACGCGGCCGTACTCGCCGGGAGGATCCTGGCCCTGAAGTACCCTGCCATCGACGAGAAGCTCAAGGAAATAGCGCGGATCGAGCGCGAGCGCTACGACCAGAGCGCCGACGAGGCGCTGGTGAAACTGGGGCATCAGGGCTGAGCGCCCGGGTGACATCGGACCAGCCGGAAAGGGGCTTTGCGGCCCCTTTCAACACAAAATTCCAGGGAGCGAAGCCATGAAGGACGTGCAGGACTTTATCGCCGGATTCAAGGATTTCCGGCAGGGCTGGGTCGGACCCGATGCCGACCTCTACGAACACCTGAAAAAAGGCCAGAACCCACGGGCCCTGCTGATCGGCTGCAGCGACTCGCGAGTTGATCCCGCCATCCTCACCCGTTGCGCCCCCGGAGATCTTTTCGTGGTGCGCAATGTGGCCAACCTGGTTCCTCCTTGCCAAAACGACGCCTCCTACCACGGCGTGAGCGCCGCTCTCGAATACGCGGTCTGCCACCTCAAGGTCGATCACATCATCGTCATGGGCCATTCCCAGTGCGGCGGCATCCGGGCGCTGATGGAGGGGAGCCTTTTGGAGCGAACGGACTCCTTCATCGGCAAATGGGTCAGCCTGGGGCAGAAGGCCAAGGACCGGGTCCTGGCCAGTCTCCCCGAGAAACCCTTCGATGTGCAGGTGAAAGCCTGCGAACGCACCTCCGTTCTGGAATCGCTGGACAACCTCATGACCTTTCCCTGGGTCAGGCAGCGGGTGGAGGAAGGTCGTCTGGTTCTGCATGGGTGGTATTTCGACATCGAGACCGGCACCCTCTTCGGCTACGACCAGGGCTCCAGGCGCTTCGAAGTGCTCACCTGAGAATCCGGGCAATTCAACGACAGGCAAAAA
>JBFYXI010000045.1:0-6356 GCA_041310635.1 Desulfuromonadaceae bacterium
TTTCGACCCGCTCCGGGGCAAAAAGCTGCTCCAATAGGCCGGCCGAACGCACGAAAGTCGTGGACGCCCCCAGGAAGTTCCCGGTGATCCAGACGGACAGCACCGAGACGATTCCTGAAAGAGCCCCTGCCAGATAAGGGCTCCAGCCGCCATCGTCAGAGGATGGTAGTGGTCGCATACCCTCTCCTTTCCATGAGTTGTTTGCCCGCCTGGTGCCGGCTGTCCGGCACGCCGGATCATTGCACAGGATTTCCCGGCGGCGCAACGGAGTTCCTGCCACTTCAAACATACAAGATTTTCTGAAGATCTCAAGGGCCCTGCCATTCCCCGTTCCCAGCTACGGCAAGGGCCTGCCGGTAAGCCGGCAGGCCCTTGCCTCGCTTTGCCTTTCCAGAAATACCTATTTGAGTCCCTGCAGCTTTTCCAGGCTCCGCTCCAGGATCGTCAGCTTTTCTTCGGCTTCCGCCTGTTTGGCGCGGTCCTTTTCCAGCACCTCGGCCGGGGCTCTGGCGGCGAACTTCTCGTTGCCGAGCTTCTTGCGGAAGAACTCCACGTCGGTGCGCACCTTGGCGATCTCCTTGGCCAGGCGCTTCTCCTCCTCAGCGACATCGACCAGCCCGGCCAGCGGCAGGCAGATCTCGACGTCTCCGGCCACCTGGGTCGCGGCTTGAGCGGGGCGGACCAGATGCTCACCGATCTGCAATTCACTGACCCGCGCCAGGGCTCGGATCGCCCCTTGCGCCCGGCCGAGGACAGCCGTCGACGCGCTTGAGCCACACAGCAGCACCGCGGTGATCTGCCGGCCCGGCGGCACGTCCATTTCGCCGCGCACGTTGCGGATGGCGCGGATCACCTCCATCACCAGTTCCATGCGCACCGTGGCCGCGGCGTCAACCGGGATCGCGGCTGGCTCCGGCCAGCTGGCCAGCATCAGCGAAGCGGCCGGGCGCCTCCCCGGCAGGGCCTGCCAGATCTCCTCGGTAATGAACGGCATGAGCGGGTGGAGCAGGCGCAGCAGATGCTCGAGCACGCTAAAGAGCACCCCTTGCACGCGCCGCCTGGCCGCCGGATCGTCGCCGTGCAGCTGCTCCTTGCTCAGCTCGATGTACCAGTCGCAAAAGCTGTTCCAGGTAAAGGCGTAGAGGGTCCCGGCCGCCTCGTTGAAGCGGTAGTCGACCAGCGCCTGCCCGGTCTGCACGATGGCCTCGCTGAGGCGGGTGAGGATCCAGCGGTCGGCGTCCGACAGCTGCGGGTCATCGAGGTCGATGCCGTCGGGATCGAAACCCTCCAGGTTCATCAGCGCGAAGCGACTGGCATTCCACAGCTTGTTGGCGAAGGCCTTGTAGCCGGCGATCCGCTCGGTGGAGAGCTTGATGTCGCGGCCCATGGCGGCGAAGGAGGCGAGGGTGAAGCGGAAGGCATCGGCGCCGTACTCGTCGATGACGTGCAGCGGGTCGATGACGTTCCCCTTGCTCTTGCTCATCTTGTGCCCCTGGGCATCGCGCACCAGGGCGTGAATGTAGACGTCGGTGAAGGGGACCCGGTCCATGAACTTGAGGCCCATCATCATCATCCGCGCCACCCAGAAGAAGAGGATGTCGAAGCCGGTCACCAGGCAGGCGGTCGGGTAGAACTTGTCGAGGGTCGCGGTCCGTTCCGGCCAGCCCATGGTCGAGAACGGCCACAGGGCCGAGGAGAACCAGGTGTCGAGGACGTCACTGTCCTGGCGGATCGCCGCGCTGCCACAGTCGGCGCAGGCAACGGCGTCCGCGCGGCTGACGGTAATCCCGCCGCAATCCTCGCAGTACCAGGCCGGGATGCGGTGCCCCCACCAGATCTGACGGCTGATGCACCAATCCTGGATGTTGAACATCCATTCGAAGTAGGTCTTCTCCCATTGCGCCGGGACGATGCGGGTGCGGCCGTCCTGCACCGCCTTGATCGCCTGCTCGGCCAGCGGCCCGACCTTCACGTACCACTGCAGCGACAGGTACGGCTCGATCACCGTCCTGCAGCGGTAGCATTCGCCCACCGCGTTCTGATGGTCGTCGATCTTGGCCAGCAGCCCCCGGTTCTCCAGGTCGGCGATCACGTTGGCGCGCGCCTCGTAGCGCTCCTGCCCCGCGTAGGGGCCGCCGTTCTCGTTGACCACCCCGGACTCGTCGAAGATGTTGAGGGCCGGCAGGTCGTGGCGGCGGGCCACTTCGAAGTCGTTGAAATCGTGGGCCGGAGTAATCTTGACCACGCCGGTGCCAAACTCGCGGTCGACGTATTCGTCGGCGATGATCGGGATCTCCCGCTCGACCAGCGGCAGACTGACAGTTTTGCCAACCAGGCCGGCGTAGCGCTCATCGTCAGGGTGCACGGCCACGGCGGTGTCGCCGAGCATCGTCTCTGGGCGGGTGGTGGCCACCACCAGGTACCGGTCGGAGCCGGTCACCGGGTAGCGCAGGTGCCAGAGGTGCCCTTTTTTCTCGTCGTGCTCGACCTCGAGGTCGGAAAGGGCCGTGTGACAGCGCGGGCACCAGTTGATCAGGCGGTTGGCCCGGTAGATCAGCCCTTCCTCGTAGAGGCGCACGAACACCTCGCGCACCGCCTTGGAGAGCCCCTCGTCCATGGTGAAGCGCTCACGCTGCCAGTCGCAGGAGGCGCCAAGACGCTTGAGCTGCTGGATGATCTGCCCGCCCGACTCCTCACGCCACTGCCAGACCCGGGCGATAAAGCCGTCGCGCCCCACGGCGTGACGGTCGGTACCGAGGGTCGCCAGCTGCTTCTCGACCACGTTCTGGGTGGCGATGCCGGCGTGGTCGGTGCCGGGCATCCACAGCACCTCGCGCCCCTGCATGCGCTGCCAGCGGCAGAGGACATCCTGCAGGGTGTTGTTGAGGGCGTGCCCCATGTGCAGCACCCCGGTGACATTGGGCGGGGGAATGACGATGGCGTAGGGGGCTTTTTGCGAATGCTCGTCAGCGCGGAAATACCCGCTGGCTTCCCAGACCTGGTACCATTTGCGTTCGACGGCGTGCGGCTCGTAACCCTTGGAGAGCTGCGGCTCGGTGCTCATGCTTTCCCTCTACACGATATCTTGTGGTATGGAGAACCAAAACGTACCAAAGCAACGGCGCGGAGAGCGCAGAAGAGTATCGCGAGAGAACCTTCTTCAGCGGTAATTTCTCAGCATCTCCGCGGCAGTAAATCTTTACAGGCAAAACCGGAACGACTGCTGTTTTCATTACATCGAATAGAAATGGGGACCTTCGACAATCCCCATTTCGCAGCCTTTGTTGTAACGGGAGCAACCGCTCAGGCGGCGGCATCCTTGATCTTGCGGATTTCTTCCTTGATCAGGGCCTCGGCCAGATCGGGCACGACCTCCCAGGCGACCCGCTCGAGGACGGTGCCAGCCAGTCTCTCGATGACCTTGCCAACGGCACGCTCGACAATCTGTTCGATTTCGCCCTCCGTCAGCATGGCTACACGCTGATCGGCGGCAGCAACCGGCGGAGCGGCTGGGGTTGCGGGAGCGGTCGGCAGATCCGCAGGCGTCGGCGGAGCGGCCGGAGGCGGCGGAACCACGGCCTGGGGAGCCGGCGGGGGCAAAGGCTCGTCAAAGGTTTCGAAAGGTTCTTCGGGGGGAAACTCCTCGCGTGACCAGGGGGCCAGCGTCGGCAGCGCGCCCAACGGCTCGAGATCTTCACTGGCCAGGATATCGTCATCGCCGAGAGCCATGATCTCCTCGCCACTGTCGAACGCGGAGAAATCGTCAACTGGGAACGGCGGCGCCTGCACCGGCGCGGCAAACGCGTCATCGGTGAATTCAAAGGTCGGTACTGCGGTGGGCGGCACGAAAAAGGCGGGCGGCGCTACGGCCGGAGCCACGGGCGAGATGGCCGGCGGTTCGTTAAGGTCGCTCCAGTCGTGCGGCGCGGTTGGGGCCGGAGCAACCGGCGCGGAAGGCGGGGTAAAGCTGATGTCGGCAAAGGGGTCCGGCTGAACTGCCATCGGCTCCGGCCTGTCAACGGGCGGGACCGGGGTGGGGGCCACGGCCGACGCGGCGGCGAGCAATGTTGCCACCTTGTCGATCAGGGCTTGCGATTCGAAGGGCTTCTCGATCCAGGCATCGGCGCCGGCGGCCCGGGCCTTCCCTTCATCGAACGGCTCGAAGGAACCGGCCAGCAGCAGGACCGGCACATGCTGCAGCCCCGGCGTCTGCTTGATCGCCGCGCACAGCTCATAGCCGTTCTTGCCAGGCATGTAGACATCAGCCAGGACCAGGTCGGGTGACTGCTCCCGGGCCCGAACCAAGGCGGCATCACCGTTGTCGGTAATGGTCAGCTGATAATCTTCGTGCGCGAAGGTGATCTGGATCACCTTCTGGATGGTAATGCTGTCGTCGGCCAGCAGCAGCCTTTTGCTCATACGATCCTCCTCGGCCCTCCGCGCGGGGGGTGGGTGCGACATGGTGCCCGGGGATCGGCGCAGGACATGCACCGAGGCGCCAGCAAACTACCACACACGCTTTCTGGGTGTCAAGCGGTGAGAGCGGAAATACCCAGCTTTTTCCTCGCCTTAGAGAACTTTCCAGGGCTGGGGAAGAAACAGTCGCTGGTAGAGATTCATGGCATAGCGATCTGTCATCCCGGCCAGAAAGTCGGCGATGGCAATTGCCGCGCCGTCCTGCTCCGCTGGCCGTCCGCCACAGGCCGTCAGTTCCTGCGGGTGGGCGAGAAAGTAGCGGAACAGTTCGCGCAGCAAGCGGCTGGCCTTCTGGAAGTCGGCGACGACCGGGGCGGCTTGATAGACGGCAGCGAACAACCACTCACGCAGTTCGGTAACCGCCTCGGCTATCGGCGGCGAAAGTACGACCGCTTCGCTTCCGGTAGCCAGCGAGGCGGTGATCATGTCGGCGACCATGGTGTTGATCCGCTCACCGTGCCGACTGCCCAACTGCCTGCGCAAGGCCGGCGGCACCTCGTCAGCGGCAATCAGTCCGGCACGAATGGCATCGTCGAGATCGTGGCTGACATAGGCCACGATGTCGGACAACCGCACCACCTGCCCCTCCAGGGACACCGACAACTTTCCCGAGGCGCTGCCAAGGATGACACCCCGCCCCTTGGAATGATGCAGGATCCCGTCACGCACCTCCCAGCTGAGATTCAGACCGGAGCCGTCATTCTCGAGAAGATCGACCACCCGCAGGCTTTGCCGTACATGATGAAAGCCGCCTTCGAGCAGTTCGTCCAGCACCCGCTCCCCGGCATGGCCAAACGGCGTGTGGCCGAGGTCGTGGCCGAGGGCGATGGCCTCGGTCAGATCTTCGTTGAGCCGCAGGGCCCGGGCGATGGTCCTGGCAATCTGCGCCACTTCCAGGGTGTGCGTGAGTCGGGTCCGGTAGTGGTCCCCGGCCGGGGCGAGAAACACCTGGGTCTTGTACTTGAGACGACGGAACGCCTTGCTGTGAAGAATCCGGTCGCGATCGACCTGAAAACAGGTTCGCACCGCGCAGGGAGGTTCGGGGCGCGCCCTGCCGCGCGAGCTTTGGCTGAAGCTGGCGCGGGCGGCAAGCAGGGTTTCTTCACGCTGCTCGAGCATTTCACGGATATGCATCGTCAGTCTCGCGTATGTCGCTCAACAACAGCCGGCGGCCATTAGAGTTCAACGACGGGCAGCTGGCATCCAGGGGAGGCAAGGTGAATGTCATCCAAAATTACGCGGTAGCACATATCAATATTTTGACATCGTGCACCACAAAAAAAACAACCGCAATCTTTTTTTCTTGAATAAAATCAAAATCCTTGTATTAGTAATTGACAGTTACCGCAATTTATCAACAGCATACAAAATTGATGGAGGACACGATGGCAACACTTTTGGAAATGGCCGTGGACATCGTTGCGGCACATGCTTCAACCACCAACATGAGCAAGGAAGAACTGATCGCAGAAATCGCCAGTGTTTATCAAGCCCTCGCTGCTCTTGAAAAGGGGGAAGCAGTGGCGACAGAAGCTCAGGCTTCAGAAAGCACCCCGACGATTTCCAAGAAGAAAGCCTTTGGCAAGGATCAGGTGATCTGCATGATCTGTGGCAAGGGGATGAAGACCCTGACCCGTCATATCAAGACCGCGCACGCTTTGACTCCTGGCCAATACCGTAAACAGTTCGGCATTCCGCGCACCCAATCGCTGGCGGCCCGAAACTACTCGGAAAGCCGCCGGCAGATGGCCATTGATCGCGGACTCGGCGAAAAACTCGCCAAGGCCCGCGAGGCGCGTGGCAAAGCCAAGAGCGCCGCACCTGCAAAGGCCCCGGCCAAAACCCGGAAAAAATAAGGCAAGTGTGCCGCGAGGCGCTCC
>JBFYXI010000103.1:0-6364 GCA_041310635.1 Desulfuromonadaceae bacterium
AACTGAAACCAGTCGCGGCAGGTCACGCGGTTGCCGGTCCAGTTGTGGAAGTACTCATGGCCGATCACCCCTTCGACCCCTTGAAAATCGGCGTCGGTGGCGGTTTCCGGATCGGCGAGCACGTATTTGGAGTTGAAGACGTTGAGTCCCTTGTTCTCCATCGCCCCCATGTTGAAATCCTCGACGGCGACGATCTTGTATTCATCGAGGTCGCATTCGAGGCCATAGGTCGCTTCATCCCAGTGCATGGCCCCCTGCAACGACGCCATGGCATGGGCGCATTTGCCGCGATTGCGTTCCTCGACGAAGATCTGCAGCTTGACGGCCCGGCCCGAGGCGGTCACGAACAGGTCCTCGATGGCAACCAGCGGACCGGCAACCATGGCAAACAGATAGGCCGGTTTCGGGAAGGGGTCGACGAAGGTGGCAAAATGACGGCCGTAATCGAGATAGCCCCCGGTAGTCAGATTGCCGTTGGCCAACAGCACCGGGCACAGTTCGCGATCGCCGATCAGCGTGACGGTGAAGCGGGCCATGACATCGGGGCGGTCGGGGTAGAACGTGATCTTGCGGAAGCCCTGCGCCTCGCATTGGGTGCAGAAGATCCCGCCGGCGCGATACAGCCCCTCCAGCGCCGTATTGCCTTCCGGGTTGATCCTGACCTCGGTCTCCAGAACAAACCGCTCCGGCACGGCACGGATGGTCAAGCCCTCGTCGTCCTGATGGTAAGCGGAGGGTTCCAGCGCGACCCCGTCCAGGACAACCTTGAGCAGCTGCAGATGGCGGCCGTCAAGGCGCAGCGTCCCCTCCGGCTCACCGGCTGCCGGGTTGGCAGACATCTGCAGTCTGGCGCGCACCACAGTTGCCACCGGATCGAGTTCCACGCGCAGATTGACCTGTCCGACTAGGTAAGCGGGCGGTTGGTAATCCTTGAGAAAAATGGCTTTCAGTTCGGACATCGCCCCGGACTCTCCCTTTCACCCCTCACGCCTCGCCCCATTCGCAGCGGGGTTCACCGCCACCCGGCAAAATACCGCAATTCGCCGGGGTTGGCAAACGCCATCGCGCGGATGACCCGGCAGTCAGTCAGTCTTGACTCGCCGGACCGGCCACGGCAGAATGGCGTGATTCCCAATCGAGACCGAATGCGATGATCTATACTCCCGCCTTCTGGGCGATGGCCGCGGCGAATTTTTCGCAGACCGCCAGCTTCAGCACCTTCTTCCTTCTCCCCCTCTACATTCTCGATGCCGGTGGCCACCGCGACGACATCGGCGTGGTCATGGGGATCTTTGCCCTGGCTTCGGCCGTGTGCCGGCCGTGGGTGGCGGAGATGATCGACCGCATCGGCCGCAAGCGCAGCTATACCTTGGGAAGCGTGATCATGGTGGCGGCGCCGCTGTGCCACCTCGCCTTCACTGACCCCTTCGGCGCCGGCTACCCATGGCTGCTGCTGCTGCGCGCCGCGCACGGCGTCGGCATGGCGATCTGCTTTACCGCAGTGTTCACCTACATGGCCGACATCCTCCCCGAAGACCGGCTGAACCAGGGCATCGGCATGTTCGGCATCTCCGGCCTGGCCGGAGTTGCCGCCGGCCCGCTGGTCGCCGAAGTGGTTCTTCACCAGGTCGGCTATCCCGGTCTGTTCCTGGCTGCCGCCGGCTTTTCCCTGTTCTCCCTGGCCGTCCATCTGCCCCTGGCGGAAAGCCATGCTCCGGTTGTCCGCCGCCACGGGCCATCGTTTTTCGCTCTCCTTGGCCGCGGCAAATACGTCTTGATCGCCCTGCTGTCCCTGCTGTTCGGCCTGGGTCTGGCCGGCACCGGCAACTTTGTCGCGCCCCTGGCCGCGGAACGTGGCCTCGCGGTGGTTTCCTCCTATTACCTTTGCTATTCCGCGGGCGCGATCGCCACCCGATTCTGCGGCGGACGCCTGGCCGACCGCTACGGCGAAAGGCGTCTCCTCCCATGGGGAATCGGCCTGTATGCCCTCGGGCTGCTTCTGCTGCCGGCAACTTCCGGGGCGCTGCTCTTCAAGCTGGCCGGCATTTTTGCCGGGGCCGGTCACGGCCTGCTCTTCCCCACGCTGAACACCCTGGCAGTGCGCGGCGAACCGAGTGAACTGCGTGGCAAGGCTACCGGCATCTTCACCGGCGGCATCGATGCCGGCTGCTTTGCCGGTTCGCTGCTTTTGGGCTATATTGGCGAATGGCTGGGCCTCGCCACCCTCTTCTGGGTGGCCGGGGCCGGGATGGCCGCCGGGCTGCTGCTGTTCAGCCACCGGCCGCCGCAGACCGACATCCCGAGATAGAGGCGATTACGACATATGACTTCAGACGCGACCTGGCGGTTTGACGAGACGGCGTACAAAACTCCCGAGCGGCCGGTTGGCTGGTTGGCGCGCACCTGCCCTTCGGCGCTGTTTTACGCGAAAGTGATTGGCATCGTCCTGCGCTGCAGTCGCCTGGCGCGGCAGGGGCGCTACGACCACTTAGCCTGGGCCCGCTCCAGCGATAAAATCGTCGGCTATCTGGAAGCTTCCGGCTGCCGGTTGCATGTCGAAGGGTTGGCCAACATCGATGCTGTCGGCCGGCCCTGCGTGTTCATCGGCAACCACATGAGCACTCTGGAAACTTTCGCTCTGCCGGCGATAATCGTCCCGCACTGCGGACAACTCACCTACGTGGTCAAGCGCAGCCTGGTCGAATATCCATTTTTCAAACACGTCATGCGCAGCCGCAACCCGGTAGTGGTCGACCGCCTCAATCCGCGCGAAGACCTGAAAGCGGTGATGGAGCAGGGCGCCGCCCGGCTGGCCGCCGGTTATTCGATCGTCATCTTTCCCCAGCACACCCGAACCGTCAACTTCGACCCCGAGCAGTTCAACACCATCGGGATCAAGCTGGCCGCCCGCACCGGCGCCCCGGTCGTGCCGCTGGCGCTGCAGACCTCGGCCTGGTCGCCCGGCAGACACCTCAAGGATTACGGCCCGCTGATCCCTTCGCAGCCGATTCATTTCGCCTTTGGCGAATCGTTCACAGTTGCCGGCAAAGGCCACGAGGAGCACCAGAGGGTCATCGGCTTCATCCGGGAGCATCTTGACAAGTGGCGGGTGTGAGCGACAGAAATCAGTTGGCCGTCAGCTTGCTTTCCAAGGCAGTACGCAGTTGCAGAGGGGGATTCAGCGACAAACCGTGGGCAGCGGCGGCGCGGGCCTCCGCCGGACGCTTGAGCGCCAGATAGACTTCGGCGAGCGTGTCCCAGCAATGGGGGTCGTGTTCGGCGAAGGCCACGGCCTGCTGGGCCCAGGGGAGGGCTTCGGCGGCGCGGCCGTCCTGAGCCAGGGCCCAGGCCAGATTGTTCATGGCCTCGGCATCGTCGGCATGGCGGGTCAAGGCCTGCCGGTAATAGCTTATCGCCGTCCGCCAGTCCGCCTGACGGGCAGCAACATTGCCAAGGTTGAGCAGCGGCCGCGACCAGCTCTCGTCAAGTTCCGCCGCCCGCCGGTACTCGCGATCGGCGAGATCGAATTGGCCACGCTGTTCGTAGGCGACGCCGAGATCGTTATGCTGGCGCGCATCCAGCGGATCGTTGAGAACAATAATGCGCGGCAGCGTACAGCCGCACAGCAGCAGGGAAATCCCCGCCAGCGCTCCCAGCCACCGGCACATAGCTTATTGCTCCAGATAAAGGTAGAGGCGGCCCATGCCGGACCAGCGCCGCTCCAGTTCCGCCGCCGGCAGGATGCGGGTCTCGCCCTGTCGCACCTGCATCAGAAAGCCGGCGGGACCGACCCCGTGCAGGACCACGTAATGGGGCCGGCGCCAGACACTCCAGCCCAGGTCGATCGGCACCAGTACCGGGCGGCCGGCGCGGAGCAGTCCGCTAAGATCGTCCAGGCTGCCCCGCCCGGAACGCGGACTGGCTCCCGCACTGGCGGCAAATTTCTCCAGATCGGGAAGCAGGGCACCACCAAGCAACGGCTCGTAGACGGCGGCATCGATGTCGGCGGCGGCAACGGTAATCCCGGCATGGCCGAGCAGGCTGGCCAGCGCCACCCCGGCGCAGTCATCGCCCCGCGTCTGTTCCTGGAAGGGGGGAACTCCGGAGATGATCTGCAAGTCGGCCGGAGGCACCGACCGCGGCGCTGCGGCACAGCCCCCGAGGAGCAGTGCCGCAGTCGCCAGGAGCAGCCGCTGCCGCGTCACTTGACGATGATCTGCTTGTCACTCAGCTTGAGGATGACAATGACCAGCAGTACGATGACCAGGATCGTAACGACCACACCGAGGCCGTCGGCCCCTTCCGCGAGGGAATCGGAAACGCTGGCCAACTGGTGCAGCTGGGCGTCGCTCATGGACTGCAGCTTGAGTTGCGCCTCCTCCTTGCTGAAGCCGTAATCGGCGAGACGCTGGGCAACCAGTTGGTGTTCGAGGGCCTGCCGCACCGTGTCGAGATCGGCACTGCGCTGGGAGACCACCTGGCCGTCGGAGAGCTGGCTGTCGATCAGGGCCGCATGTACCGGTGGCGGTGCGGTGGAAAAGATCGCGAAGACAGCGAGGACCATCCAGATAATTCCGGGCTTCAAAATCCATTGGTTGGCATATGCCATGGTTCGACCTCCTCGATTTAGTTTGATATAACTTTTACTATATCAGCCCTCCGGGCTTTTTCAAGGTTGCGCCTTGAAGCCCGGCGATTCCGCCACTATATTGAAGCAACAATCCCTGACTCAGCAAAGGAACTGGCATGGCCAAGGACTATTATGCCGTGCTCGGCGTCGACAAATCCGCCAGCATGGAACAACTCAAAAAAGCCTACCGCAAGCTGGCGATCAAGTACCATCCGGACAAAAATCCCGGCGACCGGCAGGCCGAGGAGCGCTTCAAAGAGGTCACCGAAGCCTATGCCGTGCTCTCCGACCCGGAGAAACGCCGGCAGTATGACCAGTTCGGCGAAGCCGGCTTCCATCAGCGCTTCAGCCAGGAAGACATCTTCCGCAATACCAATCTCAACGACATTTTCCGTGAGTTCGGCTTCGGCGGCGACGACGTATTCAGCCAGCTCTTCGGGGATCGCAGCAGCGCGTTCCGCCGCGGGCGGGTGCGGCCAGCCAAGGGGCAGGATCTGCTGTTGAGACTCGCCATTCCGTTCCGCCAGGCCGTTCTGGGCGGCGAGCGGCAGATTGACCTGGCCCGCCACGGCCATGCCGAACCGCTCAAGGTGCGTATCCCGGCGGGGGTGGCCAGCGGTCAGAAGCTGCGGGTGGCCGGCAAGGGAGTGCCATCAGCCAGTGGAGGCCCGCCGGGCGACCTGCTGCTGGAGATCGAAGTATCCACCGACCCGGTGTTTTCGCGCGATGGCCAGGACCTGTCGGTAACCGTTCCGGTACCGTTCAGCGGCGCTTGTCTCGGCACCAGCGTGGAGGTGCCGACCCTGGAGGGGAACAAGCGAGTCAAGGTGAAGCCGGGCACACAGAGCGGCAGCCGCCTCCGCCTCAAGGGCTTCGGTGTCCCAGGGCATCCCGCCGGGGATCTCTACGCGGTGATTGAAGTGGCCGTGCCGGCGGAAGTGACCAGGGAGCAGGAGGCGTTGCTGGAGAGGCTGCGCGAGGCGGGGCTTTGATAGAGACAAAAGCCTGAATCACCAAGTCACCAAGTCACCAAGAAAGGCTTAAACCCCTTTTTTGATTTCCTTAGTGTCTTGGTGCCTTGGTGATTGAAGATGTTCCGCTATCTGTTTCAGTACTGCAGATCCGGGTCGTACATCATCGCCAGCCGGCCGCGACTGGCCAGGCACGGGGCGCAGACCGTGCCGGCATCGCCGTACTTCTCCAGGGCGAGGATATGCCCCACCTCCACGGCAGGATCGGCCAATGACAGGCTCGCTGGATCGAAGCTGTCTTTGCAGATCGTACAGGTGATCATAATCCCTCCAGGTGTGAGCTCACCAAACCGGCGAGCGTTGCAATGAAATCATCGTGAGCGTTGAGCGACGGCGACCGCTCGAAGCGCGGCAGGCCGACCTTCTCGGCGTGCATGCGGTATTCGAAATCGATCTCCTGCAGCGTCTCGATATGGTCGGAAACGAAGGAGACCGGTACGATCAGCACCCCGGGCGCCCCCGCCGCCGCCAGTCGGTCGATCTCATCGACGGTATCCGGCTCCATCCACTTGACCGGCCCGCTGCGGCTCTGAAAGGCCAGTGCCCACGGCTGGTCGCCAACCCGCGTCATGACCCCCTTGACCGTAGCCTGCACGTGTTCCAGGTAGGGGTCGCCGCGGTCGATGAACTTCTGCGGCAGGGCATGGGCGGAGAAGAGAATAGTCACCTCGTCGCGCACCAGTTCGTGGAACTTCTCCAGCCC
>JBFYXI010000109.1:0-6220 GCA_041310635.1 Desulfuromonadaceae bacterium
TCGTGGTACTCGCCGTCGGGGTTGTCCCGCGCACTGCTGCCGATGGCCAGCGGGTAGAACGGCTGCATGTGGCTCTGGCGGAACACCCGGCTGTGGATTTGGTCGATGCGCGCCTCGATGGCGGCATAGCCGAGGCCGGGAACCAGCACCGGCGAGGCCGGGAAGCAGGCGCCGGTGACTTCCCCGGCCAGGCCGACGATATCGAACAGCGCCGCATTGCGGTAGCTGGAGACGGTGCTGATCCCCATCTTCGACATGACCTTGAGAATCCCCTTGGTCAGCGCCTCGTAGAGGTTCTTCAGGGCCAGGCGCGTCTCCCGCGCGGAAAGCTGCTCGTGCTCGCACAGCTGCAGGCCGGTGGCGTAGAGCAGCCAGGGATAGATGGCCAGCGCCCCGTAGCCGAGCAGCACACAGGCCTGGTGGGGATCGATGACTTCGCCGCTGACTGCCACCAGTGATGCCAGGTGGCGCAGTCGCTCCTGGAGCAGGCGCTGGTTGAGGAAGCCGATGGCCATGGCCATCGGGATCAGGCGGGTGTCCGCAGCGAGCACGCGGTCGTCGAGGATCACCACCCGCACGCCGTCCTCGCGCACTGCCCGGACCACGGCCTCGCCGAGTTCCTCGAGGGCGCGCCGCAGGTCGCATCGGAAGCCGGTGGTGAAGGTCCGGTGCCGATAGCAGGCCTCGAAGCGCGGCTTCTCCGGGTCGCCGAAGGAGAGCAGGGCATCGAAAATGTCGCGGGAAAGGACCGGCGAGATGTTCTTCAGACGCCGGGCTCGTTCAGGGGTTTCGACCAGGGGGTTGCCGACCTCGCCGAGACCGATGGTGGTCGACATGACCACCTTCTCCCGGTAGGGGTCGATCGGCGGGTTGGTGACCTGGGCGAACTTCTGCCGGAAGAAATCGGCGAAACTGCGCTGCACGGTAGAGAAAGCCGCCGGCGGGGTGTCGTCGCCCATCGACCCGGTCGGCTCCCGCCCCTCGCGCAGCATCGGCTTGATGGTGTACTCCACGGTTTCATGGGTGACATTGTGGTAGCGCTGCAGACGGTGCAGATCGGGGTAGCGGTAGTCGGAGAGATCGTCGAACTGGTGCTCGATGAACTCCATCAGGTACCAGGTGCGGCCGGTCAGCCACTCGCTGTAGGGCTGGGAGGCCATCAGGTAGCGATCGATGTCGGCGGAGGAGTAGATCTGCCCGGTCTGCAGGTCGGCGGCCAGCATTTCGCCGCTTTGCAGCCGACCGCGCTCACGCACCTGTTCCGGCGGCACGCCGAGCACCCCGTACTCGCTGGTCAGCAGCAACCGGTCGTCGCTGGTAATCACGTATTTCGCCGGGCGCAGACCATTGCGGTCGAGAATGCAGCCGACGTAGCGGCCGTTGGTCACACTGACCGCCGCGGGGCCGTCCCACGGCTCCCAGGCCGCCGAGGTGTACTCGTAAAAGGAACGCAGCCGCGCCGGCATGTGCGCCACATTGTGGCGCGCCGGCGGGATCAGCATGCGGATTGCCTTGAAGAAGTCGATGCCGTTGACCAGCAGGAACTCGAACAGGTTGTCGAGGCTGGCGCTGTCGCTCCCCACCGGCTGCACGATCGGCAGGATCCGTTCCAGTTCCTCGGCGGTGAAGACCGGGCTGGCCATGGCCGCCGCCTTGGCCGCGGCGTTGAAGCGGTTGGCGCGGATCGAATTGATCTCGCCGTTGTGGGCCAGGTTGCGGAATGGCTGGGCCAGCCGCCACTGGGGCAGGGTGTTGGTCGAAAAGCGCTGGTGGAACAGAACCATGTGGGTGGTAAAGTCCTCGCGGGTCAGGTCGGGGTAGAGTTGGGCCAGGTTCTTCGGCATGACCAGCCCCTTGTAGGGGAGCAGGGTGCGCGAGAAGGCGGCCACGTAGAAGTCCGCATCCTTCTGCAGGGCGTGCTCGAGTTCCTTGCGGGTCAGGTAAATCAGGGCGTCGAAGCGCCGGGTGGCGGTCAGCTCATTGGGAACCACGAAGGCCTGGACGATCCTCGGCAGGCGCGCCAGAGCATAGTCGCCGAGAACCTCGCTATCGAGCGGCACCTCGCGAAACAGCACGGTTTGCAGATCGTTGCGGGCACAGGTTTCGCTGAACTGCTCCTGCTGCGGTGGAGGGTCGGAGAGGAACAGGGTGGCCACGGCGAAGTTGTCCGGCAGGGACACCCCCTGCTCGGCGGCGACCTGGCGCATGAAGCCGGTCGGCATGGCGCAGAGCAGGCCGCAGCCGTCCCCGGTCTTGCCGTCGGCGGCGACCGCGCCGCGATGCATCATCCGGGTCAGGGCGCGAATCGCATCCTGCAGCAGCTGATGGCTGGGCTGACGGCGCAAGTGGGCCAGCAGCCCCATGCCGCAGGCATCGTGATACTGGTCGGCAAAATTCATTCGGGATCGTCCTTGGTGGTCTTGGCGGCGCCTGCGCCGCCCGGTGTCAGACTGCCCCGCAGATTAGGGGCAACGTTGTGCAAATGCAAGTCGCGCTGCGGAAAGGGGATGACGATGCCGGCAGCGCGGAAATGGCGGTCGATGGCCAGGCCGAGTTCGCTCCTGATCCGCAGGCGGTCATCCACGCTGGCGATCCAGGCGCGCAGTTCGAAATTGATGGAGCTGTCGCCGAACCCGGTAAAAATCGCCGAAGGAGCCGGGGTGTCGAGCACGTCGCCATTCTCCCTGGCGGTCTGCGTGAGGACCTCGAGCACTTCTGCCAGCGGGGTGCCGTAGGCCACGCCTACCGGCAGGACCACCCGGACCTCATGCGAGGTGAGGGTCCAGTTGACAACCCGCTGCGAGATCAGCTCGGAGTTGGGGACAATGATCTCCGACCGGTCGAAGGTTTCGACCACGGTGGAACGCAGGCCGATGCGGGAGACGGTTCCCGTCTGGTCATCGAGGCTGATCATGTCACCCACCTTGACCGGCTGCTCGAAGAGGAGGATCAGGCCGCTCAGGAAGTTGTTGACGATGTTCTGCAGGCCGAAGCCGATGCCGACCCCCAGCGCCCCGGCGAGGATGGCGAACTTGCTCATGTCGATGCCGGCCACCGAGATGGCGAAGAGAAAGCCGAGCAGGATCAGGGAGTAGTGTATCAGGGTCTTGACCGCGAACTTGACCCCGTACTCCATGCCGTGCGGGGTCATGACTTCGGCGTCGAGCAACGCCTGGATCAGCCAGGAGAGGATAATCGTCAAGTAGAGCACGCAGGCAACCATCAGCACGATCTCCATGGAGATGTGCAGTTCGCCGACCCTGAAGGAGAGGCCCAGGATGCCGGCCCAGGCCTCGCCGGGAGTCTGATAGACATGCCAGTGCACCAGCAGGTAGAGGATTGCGTAGGTGATGATGATGATGCGCAGCAGTACGGTCAGGCGCGGGCCGGAGCTCGGACCGAGCCGCTGCACGAAGCGCAGGCTGCGCACCTCCTCGCGCTCCAGCAGGAGGGCAATGCCGCCGCTGCCCAGGTGCAGGGCCATCCGGGCGAACAGGAAGACAAAGGTCGAGCCGAGGAAAGCGTTGACCAGCAAGGCGGTCAGGTTGGCGTAACCGGCTGCCTGGGCCAGCAGGCCGATGACCCCGGCCAGGGTGCCAAGATAGAAGGCCGCGGCCAGCAGGTCGATCCGCCCCGCATTGCGCAGGAGCTGGCGGCGTGCCGCCGCCAGGCACATGGGGATGGCGATCACGCAGACCCCGCCCAGAAACAGGCGGTGCAGCGGCTGCACCAGCCCGAGCATGCGGATGGTCAGCGCGCAGATGTAGAGCACCGCCAGGGTGATGATGACCCGCCGCAGGCGCGGCCGCTCGAGCATGGCGCAGATCAGCACGGTGGCGGCGAGGGTGCCAAGCACCCGCTGCAGCCACTGCCACAAGGGGGGCGGGGAGACGTAGAGCAGTCCACCGCCGAGCAGGGCGATGAACAGGCCGCCTGCCAGGGGGTGGCGGTAGAGGAACTGCAGCTTTTCAGGGGGCGGTTCGGTGCTGCGGGAGCGCTGTCGGAACTGCCAGGCGATCGCCAGGGTCGCCACCAGCTGCAGTACCATGACCCACCCCTGGCGCAAGGCGAAATCGTCCGGCATGGCCAAGGCGTTACGCAGATCCTCCCGGACCCCGTGCCACAGGCCGGGGGTGAATTGAGCGTGGAATTCGCCGCTGAAGATCGCCGGGGCATTGCGCTCTAACACCGAGCCGCGCAGGGTGGCAAAGACTCCATCGACTTGGTCGAGCCAGGCCGCCACGGTTGCCTGCTGGACGACCTGCTCCTGCTGCAGCTGTTCAAGGGCGGCCGTGGCTTGCGCCGTCCGGTCGAGCAACTGCGCGATGAGCGCCCGATTCTGGATGAAGGTCGCTGTCGGCACCTTGACCCGGGCTCTGACCAGGGCCGCTTCCCAGTCCTTCCAGAAGGTCAGCCGATCGCTCCAGACCAGGCGCAGCTCCTCGTGGGACTTGAACAGCAGGGTTAACTGGTCGAGCTGACCGCGCTGCCGGTCGCGCACCCCGATCAGGCGCTGCCTGTCCCCCAGCAGGCGCCCTTCCGACCACTGCCCGGGCTCTCCCCACCCCGACAGGTGCTGGTCGAGGGTGTCCAACACCCGTTGGTTCTCATCGATCCTGGCGGACAGCGCGGCCAGGTCACCCCATTTGTCGAGCTGTCTGCCGGCGGCCGCCGCCTCCACATTGAGGGCGGCGGTCAGCGGCACCAGCTGTTCGATGCCAGGATAGTCAGGGGTGGCCGCGGGTGCGGTTGGTTGCTCAGCCGGCGGGGACTCGGCCCGCCCACCGGGGGGAAGCAGCAGGCTGATGGCCAGGCCGCAGAGCAGCAGGACCTGCCGTGCCCGGCGCCGGAGTTCGGCAGGCATCGTCACAGCCATTTTTTCCTCCAGAAGACCATCAGCATGCCGGCGGCACAGGCAAGCATCAGCAGCCACAGGGCCGGGTAGCCCCAGCGCCACTGCAACTCGGGCATGTAGCGGAAATTCATGCCGTAGACGCCGACCAGAAAGGTCAGCGGGATAAAGATGGTGGCCATCACGGTCAGCACCTTCATGACCTCGTTGGTGCGCTGGCTGACGCTGGAAAGATAGAGGTCGAGCAGGCCGGACACCGATTCGCGCAGGGTTTCGACGGTTTCGATGGCCTGCACGACATGGTCGTAGAGGTCGCGCAGGAACGGTGCGGTGCGCTCGTCGATCAGTTCCGCCTCGTTGCGCTCGAGGGCGGCAATCACCTCGCGCAGGGGCCAGGCCGCCTTGCGCAACACGATCAGGTCGCGCCTGAACTGGTGGATGCGCTGCAGCGTTTCGCGCTGTGGGTGGCCGGAGAGTGCCAGCTCGAGGTCGGTCAGCCGGTCGCTCAACTGCTCCAGCACCACGAAGTAGCCGTCGACCACCGCGTCGATCAGAGCGTAGGCCAGATAATCGGGGCCACGGTGGCGCATCCGGCCGTGCGTGGTCTGCAGGCGCTCGCGCACGCTGTCGAACAGGTCCCAGGGACGCTCCTGAAAGGTGATCACCAGGTTGCGGCCGAGAGCGACGCTGACCTGCTCGCTGACCAGACGGCCGCTGTCCGGATCCAGCGCCAGCATTTTAAGGATGACCAGCAGCGTCTCGTCGAACACTTCGACCTTGGGACGGTGGCCGGTATTGAGGAGATCCTCCAGGGCCAGGGTGTCGAGCCCGGCCTCCTTGCCGAGGCGCTCGATCAGGGCGACATCGTGGATGCCGACCAGGTTGACCCAGTGCTGGCCAGGCTCGCGGATGGCCCGCAGGCAAGCCTCGACGCTGAGGTCGGCTTGCTGTTCGAGGCTTTCCGGGGTGTAGCTGAACAATTCCAGGCGGGAAGTATCGAGGTGGCGCTCGCCGATATGCAGCAGCGTTCCCGGTGACAGTCCGACCCGGCGCAGGACAGGTTGGCTCATCCCTGCCTCCCGTGTGGTTTCGAGCTGTAATTATAGCGGGTTATGACAAAATGCCAAACGCTGTGGAGCGATCGGTGCGGATTGCCCGCCAGGGGGTCTTCCGGCGGTCGCAGTCAATGCCCTGGGGCGCTGCCGCCGGTCACTTGCCGACCTCGCCGAAAGACTGGTCAAAGATCTCCAGGAGTTCCAGATTCTGCTTGGAGAGCATCATGGCGTTGCCGACGATCGCGTAGTAAAGGATGCTCAGGCGGGTCTTCGATGAGTTGTTGTGGATCCTGGCAATCTGCCGGGCATTGAG
>JBFYXI010000113.1:0-3249 GCA_041310635.1 Desulfuromonadaceae bacterium
CTGCTGTTCGGCCTCCCCCTGTTCGGCGCCGCCTACCAGCCCCTGCTGCTGATGATCCTCCCCCCCGGCGCCTTCATCGCCCTCGGCCTCCTCCTCGCCGCCATGAACCGTTGGGAAAAGCGCGGCAGATAGTCCCCGTTTGCCCCTTGAAAACGGATTAAATCCCTCCAAGATCCGTTATTTTCGCGTCTTTCGCGTCCCTTTTCCGTTTCGTTGAAAACCAGGATAAAGCCGCATGCAAAGCGCGTTTGCGCGATTGGTTTTTGTATACAGTATGCGGTATTTTTCGCTTGACAACCCCCCCCAATTGTCCTAACGTGCAGACGGCCAGAGAGCCGCTAAAGGCTATCCTTGTGCCCTCTGTTTCGTGATCTGTTTGTCGGTCAGGAGGACCTCTCGATGCTGGACAGTTACCTTCCGATTCTCGCCTTGATCCTCATTGCTGTCGGCTTCGCCGTAGCGTCGGTGCTCTTCTCGGGGTTGATCGGCGAGAAGAAACCGTCTGTCGTAAAACTGGCCCCCTACGAGTGCGGCATGCCCCCGGTCGGGTCGGCCCGCGAGCGCTTCTCGGTGAAGTTTTACATCATCGCCATGCTCTTCATCGTTTTCGACATCGAGGTGGTCTTCATGTACCCCTGGGCGGTGATGTTCAAGCAGCTCGGCATGTTCGGCTTCATCGAGATGGGAGTGTTCATCTTGATCCTGCTGGTCGGCTACGTCTACGTCTGGAAAAAAGGAGCACTGGAATGGGAGTAGAGGAAACCCTCGGCAACAACGTCATCACCACGAGCCTTGACAAGGTTGTCAACTGGTCGCGGTCTCGCTCCCTCTGGCCGATGACCTTCGGCTTGGCCTGCTGTGCCATCGAGATGATGGCGACCGGGGCCGCCCGCTTCGACCTCGACCGCTTCGGGGTGCTGTTCCGCGCATCGCCGCGCCAGGCCGACCTGATCGTCATCGCCGGCACCGTCACCAAGAAGATGCTGCCGGTGATCAAGACCGTCTACGAGCAGATGCCGGAGCCGCGCTACGTCATCGCCATGGGCGCCTGCGCCTGTTCGGGCGGGATCTTCGATACCTACAGCACGGTGCAGGGCGTCGATGAAATACTGCCGGTAGATGTCTATATCCCCGGTTGCCCGCCGCGTCCGGAAGGTCTGTTGTACGGCATCATGAAGCTGCAGGAGAAGATCATGAAGGAGCGCAACTCCTTCGGCTCGGCGATCGGCATCGGCGAGCGGATCAGTGAGATCTAGGCCGCCGGTTCCCCCGTTCTTTCCATACATAAAAAGTCAGAGAGACAGTTTATGAGCGTACAGGATGCGGTTGACAAGCTGAAGGCCAAATTCGGCGAAACGGTACTTGCGGTCAGCGAGTTCCGCGGCGAAACCACCGTGGTCGTCAAGAAAGAGGAAATTGTGGCCGTCTGCGCTTTCCTCAAGCAGGAGCTTGGTTTCAATTTCCTGACCGATCTCTGCTCCATCGACTATCTCGGCCAGGCCCCCCGATTCATGATGGTGTACCAGCTCTACAACATCGGTACCCACCGGCGGCTGCGGATCAAGGCGGCGGTCGAGGAAAGCGATGCGCGCATCGATACCGTCAGCGGCGTCTGGGCGACGGCCAACTGGCTGGAACGAGAGTGCTACGACCTGATGGGGATTGTCTTCAACAACCATCCGGACTTGCGGCGCATCCTGATGCCGGATGACTGGGTTGGTCACCCGCTGCGCAAGGACTATCCGGTGCAGGGACCCGACCGTGAGCCGTATCAAGGCCGGCTGCAGTAACTCGAAACTTATCGACCCAGAGTTTTTTCCTAGAAGAATAAGAGGCTGATTTTATGGCGAATTTCGAAACCATGACGATCAACATGGGGCCTCAGCACCCCTCGACGCACGGGGTGTTGCGCCTGGTCTTGGAACTTGACGGCGAAACTGTGGTCAAGGCCACGCCGCATATCGGTTACCTGCATCGCGGCATCGAAAAACTCTCCGAGCACCGTACCTACCACCAGATTCTGCCTCTGACCGATCGGCTTGATTACCTGGCGCCGATGCACAACAACCTCGGCTACGTTCTTGCGGTGGAGAAATTGCTCGGGCTGACCGACGCCATTCCCGAGCGCGCCCAGGTCGTACGCGTCCTGATGGCTGAGTTGACCCGTCTCAAGAGCCATCTGGTCTGGCTCGCCTGCCATGCTCTCGACATCGGCGCGATGACAGTGTTCATCTACTGCTTCCGCGAGCGTGAACACATCATGAACGTCTACGAGAAGCTCTCTGGTGCGCGCATGACCTCCAATTACTTCCGGGTCGGTGGCCTTTCGGCGGATCTGCCGGAAGGCATCGAGCAGGAAATCCGCCAGTTCGCGAACGACATGCCGGGCCATATCGAGACCTATGAAGGGCTGCTGACCGGTAACATAATCTGGCAGAAGCGTATCCAGGGTAACGGCATCATCAGCGCCGAGGATGCCATCGATCTCGGCGTCACCGGCCCCGCGCTGCGCGGCTCCGGGGTCGACTGGGATCTGCGGCGCGATGAGCCCTACAGTGGCTACGAGAACTATGATTTCGAGGTGGCGGTGGCCGATGGCTGCGATACCTGGGCGCGTTACCATGTGCGCCTCAAGGAAATGCGCGAGTCCTGCAAGATCATCCACCAGGCTCTCGACAAGCTCAAGCCCGGGCCGATCCTGGCGGATGCGCCGAAGGTTTGCCTGCCGCCGAAAAAGGATGTGGTCAACACCATCGAGGGCTTGATTCACCACTTCAAGATCATCACTGAAGGGTTCAAGCCGGAGCCCGGCGAAGTTTACGTCGGCGTCGAGAATCCCAAGGGTGAGGTCGGCTTCTACCTGGTGTCCGATGGGTCGCCGTGCCCTTACCGGATGAAGATCCGCCCGGCGTCGTTCATCAATCTGCAGGCCCTGCCGAAGATGGTCGAAGGTTCACTGATCGCCGACGTGGTGGCGGTCATCGGCACTCTCGATATCGTCCTGGGTGAAATTGACCGCTAACCCGCGTTCCGAGCTGAGCGAGGTGTATGAGCTATGAGTGAAGCCGTGGAGACCGCCGTCGTGGAAGAGGAAATCGACCTCACCGGCGCCAACGAAATTCTTGATCACTACGTGGATATGCCCGGTGCACTGATGCCGGTGCTGCAGGCGATCCAGGAGCATTACGGTTACATCCCCGAGCCGTGCGTGCACCTGACCGCGGAGCGGTTGAACGTCTATTCCAGCCA
>JBFYXI010000261.1:0-4695 GCA_041310635.1 Desulfuromonadaceae bacterium
CAGGCCAAAGGCGTCGCTGCCGAGCACGGTCCCCGGGTCGGCGCCGGGCGGCTCGTCCTGGGGGCGGGTGCCGGCCAGCTTGAGCTGCTCGCCGCCCAGGAGGGTATAGGCGCCCGGCCACGGGTCGAGGCCGCGCACCAGGTTGTGCAACTCCGCCGCCGGGCGTGACCAGTCGATGCGCCCGTCTTCCTTCTTCAGCAGCGGCGCATAACAGGTCAGGGTGTCATCCTGCGGCTGGCGGCGCAGAGTTCCGGCACACAGGCGTTCAAGGGTTTCGCCCATGGCGTCGCGGCCGAGCCGGGACAGCCGGTCGTGCAGTTCGCCGGCGGTGTCCAGCGGACCGATAGGGGTGACGCGCTTGACCAGCATGTCGCCAGTGTCGAGACCGACATCCATGTACATGGTGGTCACCCCGGTCTCACTTTCGCCGGCCATGATCGCATGGTTGATCGGCGCCGCACCGCGCCAGCGCGGCAGCAGCGAAGCGTGGACGTTGATGCAGCCGTACTTGGGGATGTCGAGGACGCTCTTGGGCAATATCTGCCCGTAGGCGACCACTACGATCAGGTCGGGGGCGAGTTCCTGCAGCTGTGCCACCACCTCGGGGAGCCGCAATTTGACCGGCTGGAAGACCGCGATGCCACGGGCCGTCGCCAGCTGTTTGACCGGTGGCGGGGTCAGCTGTTTGCCCCGGCCGCTCGGCCGGTCGGGCTGAGTATAGGCGCCGATCACCGGCAGCCCGGCCGCCAGCAGGCCTTCCAGTGTGGGCAGGGCGAAATCCGGGGTGCCCATGAACACGGTGCGGATGCCGGCAGGATCGATCATAGCTGCTCCTGGCGCTGCTCCTGGATTTTCTGGTACTTCTTGCGAAAGATGCTGCGCTTGAGCGGCGAGAGGTGGTCGACGAAGAGGATGCCGTCAAGGTGGTCGATCTCGTGTTGGAAGCAGATCGCCCACAGGCCGTCGGCTTCGAGCTCCCGGGGGGTGCCGTCAAGATCCTGAAAACGCACGCGCACCCGCTCGCGGCGCAGGACCTTGGCGTAGTACTCGGGAACCGACAGGCACCCCTCCTCTTCGCAGCACTCCCCCTCGCCGGCGAGGATTTCCGGGTTGACGGCAACCAGCGGCTGCTGCCCGCCCTCCTTGGAAGAGCAGTCGAGGACGATCAGCCTTCGGCTGACGCCGACCTGCGGAGCCGCCAGTCCGACCCCGGGGGCGGCATACATGGTGTCGAGCATGTCGGCCGCCAGTTGCCGCAGCTCCTCGTTGAACACGGTCACTGGCACGGCCTTCTGCTTGAGGGCCGAATCGGGGTAGTGGCGGATACGTAGGAGGGACATCTTCTGATCCTGAAACGGACGGCCGGAAGGATCCGGCCGTCAGGGTGATGCACGTCAACTTGTTGTTAATGATAGGAGCAGAGAGGCGTGAAAGTCAACTTTTCTGCATCTCCAGCGCCTGCCGCATCGCGTCGCCCATACGGGTCGGGCTGTCGGCCACGACCACCCCGCACTCGCGCAGGGTGGCGATCTTGTCTTCGGCCTTCCCCTTGCCTCCGGTGACAATCGCCCCGGCATGACCCATGCGCCGTCCCGGTGGCGCCGTGACGCCGGCGATGAACGCCGCTACCGGTTTCTTCATGTTGGCCCGGACCCATTCGGCGGCTTCCTCTTCGGAGCTGCCGCCGATCTCGCCGATCATGAAGACCGCCTCGGTTTTGGGATCCGCGTTGAACAGCTCGAGGCAGTCGATGAAATTCAGGCCGATGATCGGGTCGCCGCCGATGCCGACGCAGGTCGACTGGCCGAGCCCGGCGTCGGTCAGCTGCTTGACCGCCTCGTAGGTGAGGGTACCGCTGCGCGAGACCACGCCGATCTTCCCCTTCCGGTGAATGTAACCGGGCATGATGCCGACCTTGCTTTCGTCGGGAGTGATGATGCCGGGGCAGTTGGGGCCGACCAGGCGCATGGTGTGCCCCGCGAGGATGCGCTTGACCGGCACCATGTCGCGCACCGGGATCCCCTCGGTGATGCAGACCGCCAGCTCCAGGCCGGCATCGGCGGCTTCCAGGATGGCGTCGGCCGCCCCCGGCGGCGGGACGAAGATCATCGAGACGTTGGCCCCGGTGCAGCGGACCGCCTCCTCGACGGTGTTGAACACCGGAATCCCGTCGACATGGATGCCCCCCTTGCCGGGGGTGACGCCGGCGACGATCTGGGTGCCGTAATTCCGGCACTGTTGGGCGTGGAACAGGCCGCTGCGCCCGGTGATCCCCTGGACCAGAACTTTAGAGTTTTTATTGAGCAGGATGGACATGGGTCTTCTCCGTATGTTCGTTCTCTTGGTAAAGGGCGCAATTCATTGCGCCCAGGGCGAGATCAATCACGCCCTACATCACCCCAACATCTTGACAATGCGTTGCGCGCCGTCGCCGAGATTGTCGGCACACTGCACGTTGAGGCCCGACGCCATCAGCAGTTTCTTCCCTTCTTCGACCTGGCTGCCGTCCATGCGCACCACGATCGGCAGCGGGCAGTGCACCTCGCTGGCGGCTTCGATGACCCCTTGCGCGATGACGTCGCAACGCATGATGCCACCGAAGATGTTGACGAAGATCCCCTTCACGTCGGGATCCTGGAGGATGATCTTGAAGGCTTCGGCGACTTTCTCCCGGGTGGCGCCGCCGCCGACGTCGAGGAAATTGGCCGGTTTGCCGCCGCACTCGTTGAGCACATCGAGGGTGGCCATGGCCAGACCCGCGCCGTTGACCAGGCAGCCGATGGTGCCGTCGAGCTTGATGTAGGCCAGGTCGTACTTGCCGGCGGTGATCTCCAGCGTGTCGAGTTGCGAGTAGTCGACCATGTCCGGGTACTCGCGATGCCGGTAGATGGCATTGTCGTCGAAGGACATTTTGGCGTCCATGGCCATCAGCCAGCCGGCCCGCGTCACCACCAGGGGGTTGATCTCGACCAGGGAACAGTCCTTGTCCAGGCAGGCGCGATAGAGGCTGAGAATCAGCGCCACGCAGTCCTCGCACAGGCTGCCGGTGAGGCCGAGAGCCAGGGCGATCTTGCGGGCCTGGTAGGAGCGCAGGCCGGTGAGAGGGTCGATGTTGAGCACATGAATCTTCTCCGGCGACTTCTGGGCGACCTCCTCGATCTCCACGCCCCCTTCGGCCGAGGCGATCAGGCAGTAGCGGCTGGTGGCGCGGTCGAGAGTGATCGACAGATAGAACTCGCGGGCGATCTCGACCGCTTCCTCGACCAGGATGCGCCGCACCCGTAAGCCCTCGGGGCCGGTCTGGGGGGTCACCAGCTTGCGGGAAAACAGCTCCTTGGCCAGATCCTGGGCTTGCTCCGGGTGGTGCACCACCTTGACGCCGCCCGCCTTGCCGCGCCCGCCCGCGTAGATCTGGGCCTTGACCACGCAGTGGCCGCCCATCATCTTGGCGGCCCGTTCGACCTGGTCGGCGGTCAGGCAGACCCGGCCACGCGGCACCGGGATGTCGTAGTTACTGAGGATTTCCTTGGCTTGGTATTCATGAATGTTCATAACGGGTGGCCCTCCGCGGGATTATGGGGTGTGGCCTGGCGCTGCGAAACAAAGTTACGGCTGAACTGACAGTTGTCAAATCGACCAGGAGTAATGCCCTGGGTGGGCGCTTGTGAGCGATGCCGGGCGACAAGTGGTCAGACCTCTGACCTTTGGCTGCACAGGTTAGCGCTTTCTTTGGTTTTTGTCTAACTAAAATTGGAAGGACGGGGAGCAAATCCGCCGCCGGCGTTCCAGGCACCGGCGGATCTCGCAAAACAATATAACAAAATTGAATTGTTAAAATTAAACCGCGACTAGATCGAGAAGCTTGACGGTTGTAATGGAAGCCCTTGTTTTTAGTTTAAATGAAACCATGTGGGGGATTTCAAGGTGCCGCCCTCTGTCCGTGGGTAACCGTGAACGCCGCCAGAGGAGCCGTTGCCCTGCGGCTTTTGCCGGAGGGTGCCCCTTAGTTGGCGCAGAATTCGAAAATCCCCGCCGCCCCCATGCCGCCACCGACGCACATGCTGACCATCCCGTAGCGTTCGCGGCGGCGCTGCAGCTCGTGCAACAGGGTGGCGGTCAGTTTGGCGCCGGTGGCGCCGAGGGGATGGCCCAAGGCGATGGCCCCGCCGTTGACGTTGAGCCGTGACGGGTCGAGGCTGAGTTCGCCGATGACGGCCAGCGCTTGGGCGGCAAAGGCTTCGTTGAGTTCGACGAGGCCGATCTGCGCGAGGCTCAGACCGGCCTGGCGCAGAGCTGCCGGAATGGCGGTGACCGGGCCTATCCCCATGATTTCCGGGGCCACGCCGGTAGCCGCAAAGGCGACGAAGCGCGCCAGCGGCGCCCGTCCGCACCTGATCAGGAAGGCCTCGGAGACCACCAGGGCGGCCGCGGCTCCGTCAGTCATCTGCGAGCTGTTGCCGGCGGTGACCGTGCCGTCGACCTTGAATGCCGGCTTGAGTTTTGCCAGGGTCGCAGCCGTGGTGTCGGGGCGTACCCCCTCGTCACTCTCGACCAGCATCTTTCGCATCACCAGTGGCTCTCCCGCGCTGCCCGCTAATTCGGCCTCGACCGCCACCAACTCCGCGGCAAAGCGCCCGGCTGCCTGGGCGGCAGCCGCCTTGCGGTGGCTCTCGGCAGCGAAAACATCCTGCGCTT
>JBFYXI010000145.1:0-3876 GCA_041310635.1 Desulfuromonadaceae bacterium
TGGCGTTTTGGATGTGGTAGATGTCCTTGACCCGCTGTCCTTTGCTGGCATTGAGCGCCACATGCGGCAAATCCTCGGCCTTCGCCACGGCGCTCCACGATCCATGCGCGTCAGAGCAGAGTGTGGGGACCTCTTTCAGCGTTCCTTCGAGGACGGTCATCGCCTGGCGCATCGAAATCCGGCCGAGACAGGCGAGTTGAGCGAGGGTCTGCCCCGTCTGTCCCTGGCGCCCGGGATGCAGTCCTGGTCGTTGCTGATGCCCCTCTTGGGCGACTTCCCTCCACGCTTCCTTGGCTTGCGGCCGCCGAGGCTCCGCGATCCCTTCTCCGGATGCAGCATGAAGGTATCATCGACCTCCAGCACGCCCTTGAAGCCGTCAGGCTGCATCTCGCGCAAGGCATTCAACACCTTGTGCCGCCAGGTGAACGCCGTCGACAACGAAATCTCCAGCACTTCGGAGATTTTCCGGAGGGGCAATCCCTTAATCATGCACTCGATGTAGTCGCGCCACTTTTCGAGCATGTGCGTGCCAGCCATCGGCGTCGCAGTCATGTCGTTGAACGTGCGTCCACGGGCCTTGCAACTGTATCTACGGCGCCCTCTGTACTCGCCTCGCCGGTTCACTGCTTCACTGCCGCAATGCGGGCAATTCAACCCCTTATGGAAGCGCTTCTCCTTCAAGTCGTCAATGAGCGCAACGGAGGGGAGGACATTCGGGAAGAGCATGTCCCGGAGGCGATTATAGACTGTGCGTTGCTCTTCTTCACCGAGCACCCTGACGTTATTCAGAATGTCGTTCAACGTGAGTGAAGTGGTTGTCGCAACAGCCGTGCTCATTACAGTCTCCAAGCGAAGTGCGGGCTTGGAATTCTACCGAAAATCAGGGTATTCTCAAGAAATGCTCAAAATTCACTAACAGAGCCAAAAAGAACTGACAAATATCTAGCTCGATTGATACCTGGTGCGAAGGGGTAACGTCACCGGCCCATCACGTGCCTGACTATTCACCAACGTTAAAACCTGATACGTTTCGAGACTGTCCGCAGGGCAGAGCTCGAAAAATGATTGCCCTGTGATTACATTTTGTTTTTATGGCGAAATAGGAATCAAAAATAAAGCTGGCTAACTATGCGTTTTTAATTTGTGTGGTGCCCGGGACGGGGGTCGAACCCGTATGACCAAAGGTCGAGGGATTTTAAGTCCCTTGCGTCTGCCAGTTCCGCCACCCGGGCAATATCGAAATAAACCACAAAAGTCAGTTATTATTGGATGTCAGGATCATTCTGTCAATGAAGGGATACATGCAAGAGAGTCTGCATTGCCCGGCCTGCGGGGCCATGGTGAAGAGCTACCGCAACCCATTTCTGACCGTTGACGTGATCATCGGCGACGGCGACCGGGTGGTGCTGGTCGAGCGCCGCAATCCTCCTGTGGGGTGGGCGCTGCCGGGCGGGTTCGTCGACTACGGCGAGAGCCTGGAAGCTGCGGCTAGTCGTGAGGCCCGCGAGGAGACCGGGCTGGAACTGATCGACCTGGAGCAGTTCCGCGCCTATTCCGCTCCGGACCGCGACCCGCGCCAGCACAATGTCTCGGTGGTCTTCACTGCCCACGGCCGCGGCACCCTGCGTGCCGGCGACGATGCCAGGGGCGCCAGTTGGTTCCCCGTGACCGCCCTCCCCGCCCCCTTGTGCTTCGACCACGCCCGGATCCTCGCCGACTACAGGGAGCGCTTAACCGCTCACCAGTCACGCCTCGCCCCGCACCTTTAATCAGTGAAGCGCAGCTCCGGTTCCTCGGCGAGCAGGTCGTGCTTGACGCAGAGGGCAAAAAATCTGCGCAACCCGTCCAGGTGGGCGGGGGTCAACTGATAGGAGACCGTCTGCCAGTAGTGCACCATTTCGGCAGGGCCGAGGGGACCGCCCGGCGGTACCGCCGCCGCCATGCCGGCGAGATCGTTAAAGGCCAGTTCCAAGGCGTGGTCGAGCTGTTGGCGAAAGGTCAGGATTTCGGCGCGCCGCGCCAGGTAGGCGGCTTCGCGGACAATCCACAGGCCGAAGACGAAGGGCAGTCCGGTGAAACGCTGCCACAATTCCCCAAGATCGTAAACCGTGCAACCGGACGGGGGGGAACCGGCGGCGCGCAGGGCCCGGTCGCCGATCAACAGGGCGTTCCCTCCCGCGGCGAGGACGGCTTCCACCGGATCGGGAGGTACCCGGCAGGCCACCCGCCGAGCGCCGTAAAATTCGCGCAGCAGCACCTGCAGCAGGTTCACCGACGTCGCCGATTCGCCGGTAAGGGCAATCTCTTCGCCGGCAATCGCTTCCAGCGGCAGACGGCTGAAGAAGAGCACACTGTGTACCGGGCCGAAGCTGCTGATCGAATGACCGGGGAGCAGCCGATAGTCCCGCCACTGGCGTGCGTATTCGAAGGATGAAGACGGACTGAGGTCAAGTTCGCCGCTGGCAAGGCGCCGGTTCAAGTCGGACGGCACCCCGGCCACGATTTGACCGGCAAAGCCGCTGTCGGCCAGCCGATAAAAGTAAGGGACCGCGTTGAGGTAACTGATGCGGCCGACAGACAGGGTCATGGCCGGTGGTGTCCATTGGCAGGAACGCCACGGGGGCAAGCACCCGCACCGCGGTGTTCCTGACGGTCCATCGCCAGAGCTTCAGGGAAATTCGATACGGGAGAGGTCGCGTGCTTTGACCACGAAGGTGCCAAAACCGGTCGAACCAAAGAATACCGCCCGCTTGCGCACCGTCAGGTCCAGCACCTGGCCGGACTTGAGGGTCGCCTGCACCGGCATCTGGTCGCCGTTAGCCTTGCCGAAGGTCACGCTGGCGAGCTGCTGGAAGGGGATGGTCAATTGGCCGCTGCCGCGCTGAGCGTCCAGGAAGGTATTGGCGTCCATGGAGAACTGGTTGAGCGTGGTCTCCACCCCGGAGCGGTCGATGACCTTGGCCGTGATCTGCACATCGGTTTCCGGAACGGTTCCTTGCGGCAGTCCGCCGAGGTCACCCATCCCCGTACAGAACAGTGCGGCAACCAGCAGCAGTCCCAAGTCTACGAGTCGTTTCATTTAAACCTCCCGCAATGGTTCGCCAAAGTGGGGCAATCTTAGCATGACCACGGGGGTCATTCAATCGCCAATGCCGGCAGACTCCCTGCCGCATCGGTCAGGACCGCGCAGCGTCCACGCCGGATTGCCGTAACATTGGGCGCAGAGTTGCTCGGCCTCGGCCAATTCCCCGGCCGTCAGCGTACTGGCCATCAAGCGGACCCGCAGCAGGTCAGCAAAACTTGCGACCAGGGCGGCCTCGATGAGATCCCGGTCGAGGGGCCGCGCCGAGAAGCGCTGCAACCAGCCAACCGCCCCGAATCGAGCAGCCGCGGCATCTCCCGGAGCGCCGGGCATGAGGCGCTGCAACAGGGAAAGATCGAGAGTCAGAGGCAGCGAACCATGTTGCAGGAACGCTTCGCCCCGCCGCTTCTGGGCACTGCCCGCCACCTTGCAGCCGGCGATCAGCAGTTCATGCTGCGCCGGCGCCGTGAAACAGACGGCCTGCCCCTGTTCGCCGCGCGGCTGACCGGCGACCAGTTCGGCCGCCAGTCCACATCGGTCGAGGGCTTCTCTCAATATCTCGGCGATCACCCGGTAGCTTCCGGCAATCGACCTCTCGAAGGGCGGACCCGCCGGAGCGATGACCGCATAGGTCACTTCGTGATCGTGCAGAACCGCCCGCCCGCCGGTAGGGCGCCGTACGATATCGACCCCCGCCGCTCGGCAGCTTGCCAAGTCGATGCCGGCAGCCAACGACTGGGCATAACCGATGGTGAGGGCGGCCGGCCGCCAGCGATACAGCCGCAACACTGGCA